>DATNIV010000522.1:0-13994 GCA_035604255.1 Telmatospirillum sp.
TCTTCTATTCGAACGCTTTCCGGGGAATTGGCGTGAAAGCCGATGCCACCGTCGTCCAGGCCGATGTCGCCAATTTACGCATCTGGCAACAGGGCGTGCGGTTGACATATGCCGGCTTTACGGTCGGGGCGTCGTCGTTGATTCGCGATGTCCCCGGCGACGCCACGATCGGCAGCATCGGCAGCAATGCGGCCGCCGCTGCTCTGGCCAGCGCCGGCACCACCGCGGCGGCGATCGCCCAAGCGGCGGTTTTTGCCGGCAATGGCTATACGCTTGGCCTTCGTTACGCCATCGGGCCCTATTCCGTCAGCACCGCTTTCTTCCATGACAACAGCAAGAGCTTGGCGGCGTTGAACGGGAGCGGCCGTTCGGATAGCACCGACGTCTATGATGTGGGGGTCGCCGATGACATGGGGACGATGTTTGCCGGTGGCCCCCGCCTGACGCTTCGCGCTGGCATCGGCTACATCAGTTACAAAGGGTCGGTCGCCAATGCGGCAACGCCTTGGGCGAACAATAACAGCGGCATTGTTTTCGTGACTGGCGCCAAACTCGACTTCTAATCATTGAGTTTTGTCCTGAGAGGGGTGGTCGAGAGGCCGCCCTTTCTTTTTTGTGTCCATTTATTCTGCACAAAATTTATGCAGATTGATGTTCACCCGATCAAATCGTGACATTGTAACAACACTATGTCGTGAACATCACAGCGCCCCCCCAATCCTTTTCGCATCGCGCTCAGGCTGCGGTAAAAAAAGACAGGACAGGAACCCGCCGCCCATCCGGTCGGCATCGAAACGGGAATGAGGGGTATCAATGAAGACATTATTGCTCGCCGGTGTCGCCGCCGCCGCGCTTTCGGCCGTGTCGCTTCCGGCTCTCGCCGAGGACGCCGCCGCGCCCACAGGGTTGTGGGAACGTGACACCCTGACCGGCGATTGGGATGGTCTGCGCACAAAATTGATCGACCATGGGGTGACCCTGGGTCTCAAATATACCGGCGAGGTCTTCGAGACGCCGAGCGGTGGTATCCGCCATGGCGGCGTCTATGAGGACCAATTTCTTCTGACCGGCGATTTCGACCTGGAGAAGCTGATTAATCTGACGGGCAGTACCGCGCATGTCAGCGCGTTTACGGTCAATGGCCGTGGCCCCTCGGTGAACAATGTCGGCAACAATATGGATGCCAGCGGTGTCGAACTCTATCGGCAGCGCCAGACCCGTCTGTGGACCTTGTGGTACCAGTGGGCCGCCGCCGACAGCTCGACCAGCTTCCGCATCGGTCAACTTTCTGTCGACGACGAATTCTTCCTCAGCACCACGTCGGCCAATTTGCTGAACACCACCTTCGTGTGGAATGCGCTCGGTTTCGACAATCTGGCGGGTGGAACGCCCAACCGCTACGGCTTGACCAACGGTCCGGGCTATCCGCTGGGGGCGCCGGGGTTCCGCTTCCAATACAACCCCAGCGACCATGTCTCTTGGCTGACCGCCGCCTTCACCCATCAGCCGGAGAGTTTCGATCGTCCCGGGACGCAGTTCCGGTTCGACGGCGACGCCTTCGTGATCACCGAACTGCAATATCTGGAAAACCAGGCCAAGGACGCCACCGGCAAGCCGGTCGCTTACAAGTTGGGCGCCTGGTATGACACCGGAAAGTTCAATGAACAGCTTTACGGCGTCAATGGTCCGTCAACGGTTCAGAAGACCGGAACCTGGGCCCTTTATGGTGTCGCCGATCGCACGGTCTGGCAGTCGGAAGACGGCAAAGCGTTCAGTGTCTTCCTGCGGGGCGGCTTCGCGCCGGACCGCTACAATCTGGTTAACGGCTATATCGATGGCGGCTTCGGTTACAAGGGCCTGATTCCGGGTCGTGAGGCCGATATCGTGACCTTTGGCGTCGCCTATGCCAATGCCGGCGACAGCACGGTCACCTTTGACAAAAACCAGCGCCTGTACAGCAGGACGAATACGCCGATCCGCGATTACGAGACCATCCTGGAGCTCAACTATACCTACAATGTGGCGCCCTGGTGGAGCATCCAGCCGGATGTGCAATATGTTCTTCATCCGAATTTCGGCGCGGCCAGCCCGCTTCCGAACGCCTCGATAACGAAGAGCATTCCGGACGCCACCGTTTTCGGCCTCAGGACCAGCATCACGTTCTAATAATCGGGCTCTTACCTCTCGTCGTCCCCGGGTCAAGCCCGGGGACGACGAACGCCCCCCAATCCGCCGATCGCCGCGATGCCGGCGGCGCCGCTGCCGACCAGACGAGTGACGGTGGCGGAAGAAATCCCCCCCAGCGCATAGACGTCGAGCCTTGTCAGCCGGACCAGCCGGCGAAAGGCGAGCAGGCCAAGGCTTGGTTTTCCCGGATGACTGAGCGTGGGAAACACCGGCGACAGCAACAAGGCGTCAACGCCCTGCCGTGCCGCCCGCGCCAAGCCGGGCCGGCCGTGGGCCGCCGCCGTCATCAGCGCGCCGCGGCGGCGATGCCACAACCGAATGCGCGGCGACGCGTGACGCGCCAGGCCCTCCGGCAGATGCAGCCCGCTTCCCAGGGATACCGCCAAATCAAAATCGGTGGCGATCACCAAATGAAGGCGGCGGCTCCGGCAGAGCTTGGCCAACCGCCGGGCCAACGCAGCGCGCGCCGGCGTTTCATAATGACGAAAGATCACAAGGCTGCCCGCCGGCAGACGTGCGACCACCGGCAAGGGATCCGCCAGTCGCTGGTGATCGGTCAGCAAGGCCAGAGGAGAGGCCGGTCGGTTGTTTGGCCGCCGGCACCCCCGAAAATTGAGATGGCGTGCCAAGTCTGCTAGGGTCCGCATGCCCCATTCTAACAGGAACCCACAGTCGTGACCGATGTTTCCCATCAAGATGTGCAGGTGCAATTCGCGGCCGTCATGGCCGAATTGGCAGCCGCCGAGCGGGCGAGCGGACGGCCTGCCGGTTCGGTCCGGTTGATTGCCGTCTCGAAAACGCATCCGGTGGACCGAATTCGTCCCTTATTGGCGGCGGGGCATCGTCTTTTTGGCGAAAACCGGGTGAAGGAAGCGGAGACCAAATGGCCGGCTTTACGCGCCGACTACCCGGACCTTGAGTTGCATCTGATCGGTCCGCTGCAGAGCAACAAGGTCAAGGAGGCGGTGGCGCTGTTCGATGTCATCGAAACCGTCGATCGTCCAAAACTGGCCGCGGCCCTGGCTGCGGAAATGGTGCGAAGCGGTCGCCGGCCACGCTGTCTCGTTCAAATCAATATCGGCAGCGAATCGCAAAAGGCTGGAGTCTTGCCGGACGCCGCCGATGATTTCATCGAGGCCTGCCGGACGGGCTGGCAACTGCCGATCGAAGGTCTGATGTGCATCCCACCGCAGGACGAGGACCCGACGCCGCATTTCGGTCGTCTGGCCGAGATGGCCCGGCGCCACGCTCTACCGCTCCTGAGCATGGGGATGAGCGGCGATTACCCGCGGGCGATCGCCGCCGGAGCGACCCACGTCCGGGTCGGCACCGCCATCTTCGGTTATCGGAGCGGGTAAAAATATTCCAGCAAGAACGATTCTTCGCCCGGATTGCGCTGCGTCAGGCCGGCGTTGGAAATATGGTAAACCCCAAGGCCAAGACGCGACGTGTCTTCGAAACGCCACGCGACATCACCGCCGGAACGAAATTCGACATGACTGCCCAGCCGGTAGCCATGACCGCCATAGCCGCCGACGGCAAAGTTCGGCGAGAGGACGATATGCTTGCCGAGATAGACGTCCGTCAAGATACCCGCGTAGCCGAAATAATCGCCATCGGTTGCCACCGTCACGCCGGCATGCGGCTTGAAGATCCACCATTCGATATTGGAGCGGTAGCTGACGTTGAGTTCGGTGGCGTGGGCGTGATCGCGAAAGGTTTCCCAGGAACCGGCGCCAATCGTCAGATAAGACGGATCGGCGGCCAGAGCGGGCCCGAACAGTCCCGCCATGGCGATCGAGGCCGCCACGGTAAATCCCTTCGCAGATAATCGCATAAGATCCCCCAAGAAACAGCATCCCTCCTTGATGATAAGGAATCGTTCACACTATTCCCAGCGGTTTCGCGGGGGCGGCTCGCGTAAGGCAACCGAATTAATTCATTTGTAAAACGCTGTTGGCTGTTTCGCCTTCCTTTGTCCCTTGCGCCGCAGCCGGCGTTCCCAGGCCGGACGCCCGATTGTATTTGTCCATCGCCTCGTTGAAAGCGCCGGCAAACCAAGCTGAATCCGTTTGATTGGTCCCGCTGCGTGTTGTGCTGGCGGCGCGGGCGCCGCCGGGCACGGCGGCCGGACCTGTTGTCGGCATCGGTAATGTCTGCGGCGGGATCGCCGTCGTGCGGCGGAGCGGACCGGTGAACGAGCGCGCCGGCTGCGCGCCAAGCGCCGCGGTTTGAGTGCCGATGGACGGCGATGCGGCGTCGCCTGCGGGAGTCAACGGTTGCGGGCTTGTCCCACTGACCGCGGTTGACGGCGCAACGGGGGCGTCGCCACCGGCGGACGGTCCGGTTCCGAACACCAGGAAATCTCCGGACTGCGTGGGGCTGCCGGTGCTGACAGCGGCCGATGCCGTTTGCGTGTTGCCGTTTCCTGACGTCGAGGCCGGAGTCACCGTGCCGGCAGCCTTGCCGAAGACCAGAAAATCACCGGCGACGACGGGGCCTTCGTTGGCCTGCGTCGCTTGACCGGGTGATGCGGTCCCATTCGCTCCGCTCAGATCGAACATCGTATTCGGCGGGCTTTGCAAGGCGGGGGATGCATTCTGCGCCACAGCGCTTTGGCCCGTCTTTTCATCACCCTTGGCGACGGCGGTGGGGCTGTCATCGTCGGAAAACAGGGCGTAAACATGATCACCAACCGATTTTCCGGTGTTGTCTTCGATCAGCAGATTGGCGACGGCGGCGCCCAGGCCGATCACACCGCCCCAAAGCGCGCCGCCAAGCACGTCGGCGACGACGCCTTCCTTGTCGCCGGTGAGATGTTGGTAAAGCGTGTTGATGATCGGAATGTGCTGAAGGGGATTGATGACATCGAGCAGATCGGAAAAGCTGGGACCATCGGGATCGTCGAACGCCTTGAGGGTGCTCTCGCTCGATGTCGGACCGACAAGACCGGTGACGTCCGGCCTGTTATAAGCCGGCGATGGGGCTGACCCGAAAGAGGACTCAACGGTCATCGCGCTCAAATCCCGAGATTGGCATTCAAGCGTGAAAAAGCAATTGTTGTGCCAGATATCAAAACGTTGAAAACGTTACATGTTTTCTTGTGTCTGAGCGGCTTGCCGGCCACACATAAGCGTGTTTTGCCGGGCAGCTTCTGCCGAGGTTGGCGGCGCGTGCTAAAACAAATGCCCGCTTCGCGTCGCTTTGGTTCGCAGATAGACGGCGTTATGGTCGTTCGACGGAAACACATGCGGAACCCGTTCGGCCACAACGACGCCATGTCTGGCCAAACCTTCGACTTTCCCCGGATTGTTGGTCAGCAAGCGGACCCGTCCGATACCCAACAGCCGAAGCATTTCGGCGGCGGGCAGATAAATCCGTTCGTCGTCGTCGAACCCCAATTGCTGATTGGCGTCCAGCGTGTCGAAACCGGCATCCTGCAACTCATAAGCACGGAGCTTGTTGACCAGCCCGATACCGCGGCCTTCCTGGGCGAGATAAAGCAAGACGCCACCGCCGGCCTTGGCCAACTGGGTGATGGCGCCGCGCAATTGATCGCCGCAATCGCACCGCAGACTGCCCAGCAGGTCACCGGTAAAGCATTCCGAATGCAAGCGGGTCAGCACAGGCTGGTCGCGATCCGGATGACCGATGACGATAGCCAAATGCTCGATGCCGCCGTCGGAGGGTCGGAAAGCGACCACGCGGGCATCTTCCGCATTGGCCAGGGGAACGCGGGCTTCGGCGACGCGCTTCAGACTTCGCGCGGCAATCGGTCGATAAGCCAACACATCGGCGACGGCCACATGAAACAGACCGTCATGATTGTCTGTCGTTGGCGCCACCACCACCGCCGGCAACATGCGCGACAATTTGGCCAGGGCGATGGCGCCACGCGCCCAGGTGGGCGCCGGTTCGTCGCAGACCGTCAGCCGAGGATCGGATTGAAATTCGTCCAGCGGGTTGGTCAGGCTGGACACTTGGGCGGCGGTCAACGGCTCTTGCCCATTGATGATCGCGACGTCCCGCGTGTTTTCGGTCAGGCCAAGAACAGCGGCGCGCCGGCCGGTCAAGACCACTTGCGGCGTGGCGCCGCTCAAGCGGGCCAACCGGCTCAAGGTTTCCACGGATGCGGCTTCCGCAGCCAAGACCAGAGCCGCTTGGCCATCGGTATCGTCGATCTGCACAAGGCCGCCGCGGCGTAATTCGGCAACAGCGCGATCGACAGCCACCAAGGCGCTGGGTGGTAGCGGAAGCGGTACGGGTTTGACGATCAGGGATCGGCTCATGGAACTCTAGCGGTAGACCGGAGGGGCGGCACCATAGCTGTTTTTCCTCCGATACAAAAGGGTTGGATGCGGTCATCCCGGATGCGGATGGCCTATTGTCTACCACCGTCCCGCAGTCTTGACCAATTCCCATTCGCTGGATGATCGCGATGTGAGAACAGTGACAAATAGGATAGCATGACGCTTTCCATAGCAAACGCTCCATAACGATGACGAAACGCATCTTGATGATTCATGCTGGCGGGCTGCTCGCCAAATCCCTCGCCGATCAGCTGACGAACCAGGGGTTTGACGTTGATACCGTGGTTTCGATCGAACAGGCGGATCAACGGCTCATCGAGCAGACGGTCGATCTGGTGTTGTTCGACGCACCGTCTTTGGCCATCGCTCCGGCGATCGTTTGCCAAGCCGTGCGAGCCCGGTCTGCCGATTGTCCCATCGTCGTGTTGGGTATCGACCGGTCAGACGAAGCGGCTGTCATGGGTGCCGGGGCCAATGTATGTTTGGCCAAACCCTATCGGTTTTCCGGTTTGCTGCAGCGGTTGCAGGAGCAATTGCGCGCCGCCGACGGTGGTGGCGAGATGCCGATCGGCAATTTTCGGCTCCATCCGGTGGCGCGTCATCTGGTCGATGCTTCGGGCCGGCGGATTCATCTGACGGAAAAGGAAGCCGCGATCCTAACCTATCTGCATCGCGCCGGATCCCGGGTGGTGCCGCGCGATGAATTGTTGGGCGAGGTCTGGGGCTATTCCAGCGCGGTGTCCACCCATACGGTGGAAACCCATATTTATCGGCTGCGGCGTAAACTGGTCGACGAGTCCGGCGAGGAGTCGCCCCTGGCGACCACCGGCGGCGGTTACCGGCTAAACTAATCCAGAAGATCGACGACCACCGGCACGTGATCGGATGGCGGTTGCCAGCCACGGCTGTCGGCAAATATCGAGGCGCCGCCAAGACGCGGCACCAAGGTCGGGCTCACCCAGATGTGATCGAGCCGGCGGCCACGGTCGCTGGTGGTCCAGTCGGCGGCCCGGTAACTCCACCAAGTGGAAAGTCGTTCTGATGGTGGAATGAAATGACGGACGGCATCAACCCAGCCAAGGGACTCCTGCAATGCCGCCATTTTTTCGATTTCCACGGCGGTGTGACTGACCACTTTCAACATCGGCCGATGCGACCAGACATCGCTGGGCAAAGGCGCGATGTTGAGATCGCCGAGCAGGATCTTCGGTTGGCCTGAGGCGCGTTGTTCGGCGAACCATTGGGTCAGCGTGTCGAGAAACGCCAATTTGTGGGCGAATTTCTCGTTGATGTCGGGATCGGGGACGTCGCCACCAGCCGGAACATAGAGGCAATGCACTTCGATCCCGTCGAGGCCGGCAATCAAATGCCGGCAATCCTCTCGGCCGCACCAGTTTTGGATCGTCACATCGGTTAACGGACGCCGCGCCGCGATGGCGACGCCGTTGTAGCTTTTCTGGCCCAACAGGGCGAGATGCTCGTAGCCCAGGGCGGCGAAAGCCTCCCTGGGGAACAAGGAATCGACGACCTTGGTTTCCTGCAGACAGAAGACGTCGGGACGCAACGCCGCATCGATGCGGGAGAGCTGTTCCAGGCGCAGCCGCACCGAATTGACGTTCCAGGTGACCAGACGCATCAGGACTAAACCAGTGTAAAGCTATGGGTGGTGACGCCGTCGACGTGGATTTCGACGCGATCGCCTTTGATCACGGGTCCGACGCCCGCCGGTGTTCCGGTGAAGATCAGATCGCCGGGCGCCAGATGCACATATTTCGACAGCGCCGCGATGATCTCGGGGATCGGATAAATCATCTGAGCGATGTCGCCTTGCTGCTTGGGTATGCCATTGACCGACAGTGTGATGGCGCCGGCGGACGGATGACCGATCTCCTCAACCGGATGCAAGACGCCGACCGGGCCCGAGAAATCGAAGGCTTTGCCCATATCCCAAGGCTGACCGCCTTTTTTCGCCGCCGCCTGAAGATCGCGCCGCGTCAGATCGCAGCCGACGCTGTAGCCGAACACATGCTCGAGGGCTTTGGCTGGTGCGATCTTGCTCCCGTCCTTGCCGATGGCAACCACCAGCTCGCCCTCGTAATGGAGATTCTGGGTGGCCGAGGGGTAGGGAACGGTCGGTAAGGTGGTGATGGCGTCGGCCGGCTTGGTGAAGAAGACCGGGGGTTCGCGGTCGGGATCGTTGCCCATTTCCCGAGCATGATCCGCATAATTCCGTCCAACGCAAAAAACCCGGCGCACCGGAAACAAGCCACCGCCAGAAACCGGCAAAACCGTGGGGGCGGGCGGGGGGAAAACGAAGAAAGTCATATTATTCCGCCTTCATAATGAATTTAGGATTCTCGGAGGGGGAGCAGTATAACCAGAAAAGCCGGCAGCGTGGAAATCCAACAAAGTGCACCCCTTTGGGCAAAAGGAAGGCGCCCGGTCAGGGGGGTAACCGGGCGCCCGATGCTCCTTTAGGGAGCGTGAGAACAGCAGGGGAGACCGTTCCCACCGACCGCAGTCATTGCGACCACGACCATCTCTGAGAAGAGGTGGTCCCGGTAGGGTGCGGTCTCAATTCACCGAAAGGCATGGCTGATATGCGTTTTTCGCATATGTATCTTGCAAAATTGCACCGCTGCAGGGTTACTGCCGATTTGTCGACAGATCCGGCCCTTGGTCCGTCGTTGGATCCTTGAAGTAGAACATCTCCTTGTCCAGCGTCACGCCAAGTTCGGTATCGAACAGGGAGACCGTGGTGATCTGGCCTTGCGGGTCGGTCACCTGCCATTGCCGCAATTGAAAGGGCGATTGGGTAAAGACCAGGGTAATGCTGCCCTGTCCGGGATCGTCGGCCCGAATGACCGTGACTTGCAAAACACCCGGCTGATGAGCCACCTTGGTGACCTTCAGATCGGCACCACTGAGCTTGACCTTGGCGCGAACCAGGACGCCGGCCGGGCTTGACTCGAGGCCGAGGTAACTCACCTGCTTCAACTGCTTATCGTAATAGATGAGAAAATTGCCGTCGGCGATCACTTGAATCGGACTCGGCGGCTCGTAATCCAGGCGTAGCCGCCCCGGCCGCGACAGATAAACCGTGCCGTCGGTCGTGCTGCCGTCAGGCGAGACCTGCATGAAATGGGCTTTCAGCGTGGTCACCCCGTTCAAATACTCTTCCGCCCTGTCGATCTCGGCCTGATCGGTCGCGGCGGGAGCCGCGGCGGAAACGGCGCCTCCCGCCACGGTCAGGGAAAAGAGAGCCGCGACGAGGGTTCGCGCAAACCAGCCTCTCGCGCTTGGCGGTATCGCCCGGTTTTGGGGATTCGAAAAAGACGACATGGAAACTCCTAATCGGGCTTATTCGGCGTGGCTTCGTACCAACACTTCGCGTTTGCCCACATGATTCGCCCGGCTGACCACGCCCTCGGCTTCCATCTTCTCGATGATGCGCGCCGCGCGGTTATAGCCGATTTGCAGATGCCGCTGGATGAAACTGGTCGAGGCCTTGCCTTCCCGGGCGACCAGGGCCACCGCCTGATCGTAAAGGTCGTCGCCCGAGTCGCCACGGCCGCCACCGTTGTCCTCGCCCGCGGCCAGCTCTTCTTCGGTCACGCTCTCCACATAGTGAGGTTCGCCTTGGCCACGCAAGTGTTCGACCACCATTTCGACTTCCTGATCGCTGACGAAGGGGCCATGGACACGGGTAATCCGGCCGCCGGCCGCCATATAGAGCATGTCGCCCTGGCCAAGCAACTGCTCGGCGCCCTGTTCCCCTAAGATGGTACGACTGTCGATCTTGGACGAAACCTGAAAACTGATCCGGCTGGGGAAATTGGCTTTGATGGTGCCAGTGATGACATCGACCGAGGGACGCTGGGTCGCCATGATCACATGAATGCCGGCGGCGCGGGCCATTTGGGCCAAACGCTGGACCGCGGCTTCGATATCCTTTCCGGCCACCAGCATGAGATCGGCCATTTCGTCGACCACGACGACAATGAAGGGCAGGGGTTGCAGATCGAGGTCCTGCTCTTCGTAAACCGGCTTTCCGCTGTCCGGATCGAATCCCGTCTGCACCGTGCGCGACAAGCTTTCACCCTTTTGCCGGGCTTCGGCCAAGCGTTGATTGTAGCCGGAAATATTGCGCACACCCAATTGGCTCATCGCCCGATAGCGGTCTTCCATTTCGCGGACGGCCCATTTGAGCGCCACCACCGCCTTGCCCGGTTCGGTCACCACCGGGGCCAGCAGATGGGGTATCCCGTCATAGACTGAAAGTTCCAGCATTTTCGGATCGATCATGATCAGACGGCATTCTTCCGGCCGCAGCCGATAGAGCAGCGACAGAATCATGGTGTTGATAGCCACCGACTTTCCCGACCCCGTCGTGCCGGCAATCAGCAGATGCGGCATGCGCGCCAAATCGACCATGATCGGTTGGCCGCTGATGTCCTTGCCGAGGACCAGCGTCAGTCGCGCCGGAGCGCGTTCGAAGGCTTCCGAGGCCAACAATTCGCGTAAGAAAACCGTTTCGCGTTTGCTGTTGGGCAATTCGATGCCAATGACCGACCGGCCGGGAACGGTGGCGATGCGGACGCTGAGCGCGCTCATCGAGCGGGCGATGTCGTCGGCCAGGCTGATGACGCGCGAAGTTTTGGTGCCCGGCGCCGGTTCCAGTTCGTAGAGAGTCACCACCGGACCGGGCCTGACCTTGACGATCTCGCCGTTGACGCCGAAATCGTCGAGAACCGACTCCAGCAGGCGGGCATTTTGCGCAAGGGCATCTTCGTTGATGCCGGTTCCACGAGTCTCCGGCGGTTGTGCGAGCAGCCTGAGCGGCGGCGGCTCGTAAGAATCGCCCGGCGGCAGATCGAGCCGGCCTTGCCGCGCGTCCTGTTCGCGGCGTCCCGGTTGCGTGCGCGGTGTGCGCGGCGCCACCAGAGGTTCGGTGGTGCGCGGCCGCTCTGCTGGTGGCGGAGAGGGCTCCGCGTCGTCCTCGTCGTCCTCGGCGGCGGTGGGGGGGGCCGCGCGACCGGCGAAAATCGGCGCACGGCGGTCGTCGGAAAACGCCGGAGAGTCGTCCTCGGAGGGTCCGCGCAACGGACGAAGGCCACGCAACGTCAGGCTCCATCGGCGCAAGGTGGCGACGGCGGAGCGTAAGGTCCGGCCGAGAATGCGCCATTCTTCGAGCGAGAGTCCCAAGGCGTAGATGGCGCAGACTGATCCGAAAAGGGCGCAAACGATGGCCAAGGGCCAGCGGAACAGGGGACTGCCAATCAGTCTGGCGGTCTCGTTCAGGCCGTCGAACAACAATTTTCCGGCCGAACCGCCGAGAGTGTCGCCGGAACCGCCGATGACCCCCGGCAAATGCCAACCCGTCGGGATGGGAATCGCCGCCAGACCGATCGCCAACAACAACAATCCACAGATCAGCAGCAAGGCGCGCAGCCAGGTCTTTTGCAAAGCCCGTCCGCTGACCAGCAAGCGGCATCCCCAGGCGATCAGAGCGAAAACCGGAAGCCACGCGGTGACGCCGAACAATTGCAACAGCAGATCGGACAGTACGGCGCCGGGCGCTCCCAACATATTGCGCACCGTGCCGACGGGCGCGGCGGCGGTGTCCAGGCTGGGATCAAGTCGGCTGTAGGTCGCCAAGGCCGCCGCCAAGGCCAAAGCGATGGCGACGACCGCCAGACCGCCGGCCTGCAACGACCAGCGTTTCAGCATGTCCGTCGTGCCGGCGGGCAGGAAGCGTCCTTCGATCTTGCGGCGAGCGGCGGCTGCTTTTGCCATTAGGCCTCCACCAACGTGTCGGCGATGCGCGAAAGCGCTCGCCGCGTGGTCTCCAGATCATGCACCAGAGCGACACGAATATAAGACAGTCCCGGATTGATTCCGTCGGCGCCGGATCGCGCCAGATAGGCGCCGGGCAATACTTTGACGCCAGCCTGAGCCCAAAGCCGGCGCGCCGTCTGTTCGCTGTCGCCGACATCCAGCCACAAAAAGAATCCGCCGGCCGGCCGGTAGAAGCCCAGGTGAGACCCGAAAATTTCCGCGGCGGCGTCCAGTTTGGCCCGATAGAGGGCGCGATTGGCCTCGACATGCGTCTCGTCTTGCCACAGGGCGGTTGACGCAGCGAGAATCGGCAGGGGCACCGCGGCGCCGCCGTAAGCGCGCAAGCGCCCAAAGGCCTCGATCACCGGCGCTTCTGCGGCGACGAAGCCGGATCGCAATCCCGGCGCGCTGGATCGCTTCGACAGGGAGTGGAAAATCACCACGCGGTCCATGCCGCCGCCCAGGCGAGCGCAGGCTTCCAGGGCGCCGGCCGGTTCGGCGCGGTCATAGATTTCCGAATAGCATTCGTCGACGGCCAGGGTGAAGTCGTAGCGCCGCGCCAGGGCGATGGTGGATTCGAGAAACGCCAGGCTGGCGACCGTGCCTTGCGGATTGGCCGGATTGCACAGATAGGCCAGCGTCGCGCGCTCCAGAATGGCGGGCGGCACTGCGGCGAAATCCGGCAGAAAACCGGTTTCGCGTCCCGCCGGAACGAAGACCGGTTCGGCCCCGGCCAGCAACGTGGCGCCCGCATAGACCTGATAAAAGGGATTGGGCAGCAGAACGACCGGCGGTTTGCCGCCCTTGGCGGTGTCGCAAATCAGATGGGCGATCTGGAACAAACCCTCGCGGGTGCCGGCCAGCGGCAGGATCTGTTTGTCGGCGTCGAGAAAGCCGGGGCTCAGGTGAAAGCGCCGGGTCAGCCAATCGCCGACGGCGGCGCGAAACGCCGGCGTTCCCGCCATCGGCGGATATTTGCCCCAGCCAGCCACCTGTTCGGTCAGGATATCGGCGACCCAGGCCGGCGGTTGATGTTGCGGTTCGCCGATCGACATGATGATCGGTTCAGCCCCAGGCGGCCCTTGCAGCAAATCGGCGAGGCGCCGGAACGGATAATCGGTGAGAAGATCGAGACGTGAATTCAGCATGATGAGGGAATTTACAGAAAACTGGGGCTAAGCCACAGTTTTCTTTTTATGTAGCCTGCGGGCGGGAGCCCGCTTTGGTATAAATAGCCCTCAGGCGCCGGGCGCAGGCCTCCGCCCGCTTGGCTTTCTCGCTTATGCCTCCGCTGGCGCTGCGGCAACGCTGCGGCGGCCTCAACGGCCTAGTCACGAGGCGATGCCTCGTTCCATCCCTCATTTCCACCATCGTTTGTGGTAACCCGACGGGAACCGGCGCAGCCGGTGACTAGCGCATTGAGCGCGCCGCAGCGTTGTCGCAGCGCAGCGGAGGCAAAAGCGAGGAGAGCCAAGGGCGCGGATGCGCCCGCCCGGCGCTTGAGGGACAATTTATAAACAAAAGGGAGCGCCTCGCGGCGCTCCCTCATTAACCAATCGCGGGTGCGATTGGTTAATGGATAACCTCGCCATGCTGGGTGATGTCGAGACCTTCGGATTCCTCTTCCGGGGTGACCCTGAGGCCGATCGTCAAATCGAT
>DATNIV010000523.1:0-2465 GCA_035604255.1 Telmatospirillum sp.
GAGACGGTCAAGAGGAAGACCGGCCGGATGAAGTTGTTCTATGGCTGCACCGGCAACAACACCGACACCACCATCGACTATCTTCGCTATGCCGCCGCCGAGGGCGCGGATGGCGCCATCCTGGCGGCTCCGGCCTATATCTGCGGCTCCGAAGCGGATATCGAGGCCTATTTCCTCGAAGTGGCCGACGCCGTCGATCTGCCGCTCGGTATTTACAATAATCCGCCACGGGTGAAGACCGATTTAGGCCATGAGGCGCTTCTTCGCCTGTTCCGCCATCCCAACTATGTGGTGCATAAGGAATCGACCGGCCGGGTCGGACAGGTCGCCCAGATTCTCGCGGCCCGTCCCGACGTTTCGGTGATGTGTTGCGATTCGCCCAATCTCGGACTGGTGGTTCCCACCATGTCGCTGGGCGGCCAAGGGACGGCCAATATGGGCGGCAATATCGCGCCTGCGGAAATCGCCACTCTCTCGACGCCCTGGGCCGGATGGCAACAGGCCGCCGATTTTCGCGAGACCTACTTGAGACTTCTGCCGCTGCTGCATTTCAATTATTCGGCCATCAACCCGGTGGCGGTGAAATCGCTGATGAAGGCGGTGGGCCTCCCGGCCGGCGAGCTGCGCCGGCCCTTGCGTGGTTTGGACGGGGCGGCCTTGCAAAAGGGCATCGACATCGTCAAGGCCCTGGGACTGGACAAGAAATACGGATTCAAGATCGATTGACGGAGAGGTTAAGGGCCTGTTGATAAAATATCGAATCAACTGGCCCTAAGCCCGAGCGGCGTTTGAGCCCGCTGGAGCGGAGCGGAAGCGTCATATGAAACCTTAGGGGTTGGAGCGATTGTGGCGCGACAACCCCTAAGGTTCGAGGCGGGTCAGCACCGGGCGCAGCGCGGCGATCGCCGGGGCGGTTTGCACGAACATCTTGGGCGTGCACCAGGGATAGGGCAGCGCGGAAAGCCAGTCCAGGATCTCGTCGCCACAGGCGGGCGGAAGACTTTCCATGACGTCAATGGTGATCGCCAAATGTTCGACCCGAAGCGGCGCCGTTGGGGAAAAGCGCCAATCGTAGCGGCCGCAGCCGACGCGGACGCTGCGATTGGCCTTCTCGCTCATGCCCACCGCCCAGTCGCAGGAAAAGCTGGCCAAACGGTCGCCCGGCGGGGGGCGGTCCAGGCAAAAGGTGTAGATATTTTCATAGGTTGCGCCGAACTGACGGGCCAGGATATCGGCGATGCTCTCGCGAGATTGGGCGATCGGCGGAAAGTTGATGGCGCCGGTGTTGAGGACCATCTTAAGCTCGGCGTCTTCGGCGAAGGTCTGTCGCAGCAGATGCGGGCGATTGCCGTCCTTGGCCAGGATATAAGTGAGGATCAGCGTTTCTGCGGACTCGGTCATAGTGCCGTAAACTCCTTCCGGATGACCGCCGATCTGCAGCATAGTGTGTCGGCGACGATCCGCTGGTGAAACGTGTTGAAGAGTTTGCAAGGATCGAAGCATTCGCGCAAATCGTGGTTATTTATGGGACGCGATCAAAAAAAACGCAGGATGGCGTTTTCTCGGGTCACGACGTGAAAAGACAGGCCGCAGAACAACGGAGTGCGCTTATGGCTTATTGGCAGGTGAGATCATGACGGGCGTGAGGCATTCGGTATGCGCCCATGATTGCCCGAGCACCTGCGCGCTCGACGTCGAACTGTCGTCTCCGGACAGCATCGGGCGGCTGCATGGGGCAAAGGGACATTCCTATCTGGAGGGCGTGATCTGCGCCAAGGTGGCGCGTTACGCCGAGCGGGTTCATCACCCGGATCGGCTGACCACGCCCTTGCGCCGCTCCGGTCCGAAAGGCAGCGGCCAGTTCGTCGCCATCGGCTGGGACGAGGCTCTGGATCTCGTCGCCGAGCGGTTCCGCGATGCGGCAACGCGCTTCGGCCCCCAGACGGTCTGGCCCTATCATTATGCCGGCACCATGGGCTTGGTGCAGCGCGGCGGGATCAAGCGGCTGCGCCATGTCATGGGCTATTCCGGCCTGCTGGAAACCTTTTGCGTCGCCATCGCCAATGCCGGCTGGATGGCCGGCGTCGGCGCCCGGCGCGGCGTCGACGCCCGCGAAATGGCGGAGTCCGAGGTGATCGTCATCTGGGGCGGCAATCCGGTCCACACTCAGGTCCATGTCATGAATTGGGTGCAGAAAGCCCGGCGCGAGCGTGGCGCCAAGCTGGTGGTGATCGACCCCTATCGGACCCCGACGGCGGACAAGGCCGATCTGCACCTGGCCTTGAGGCCGGGAACGGATGCGGCCCTGGCCTGCGCGGTGATGCATGTGCTGTTCGCCGAAGGCTTGGCCGATCGCGACTATCTGGCCAAATTCACCGACAAGCCGGACGAGCTGGAAGCCCATCTGGCCGATCGCGGTCCGGAATGGGCTGCGGCGATCACCGGTTTGGCGGTCGACGAGATCG
>DATNIV010000524.1:0-2238 GCA_035604255.1 Telmatospirillum sp.
CAGGACAAGCCGCAATGGGGCCCTTGGCCTGTGCGCCGCCACGGACCGGACGGTCGCGCCGAATGACGCGGATGTGGTGGCCGGAGTCATCCCGGCGAGGTGTCACTGATATCTTCTTGCCTCTCCAATAGGGGCTAAAACAAGGCGAGTTGGTCCCCCGGGCGTGCCGGCCGGGCGAATTGGCTGGTATCGAGCCCGGTGAGGGTTTGTCGTAAATTCAAGCCCAGGCGCTTGACGGCAAGCGTGAATCGTTGATCCAGCAATGTCGCATAGGGTCCGCTTCCAACAAAACGAGAGCCGAAATTGGGGTCGTTGAGCCGCCCGCCGCGGGCTTGTCTGATCAGGCTCAACACATGCTTCGCCCTGTTCGGATAATGTGTGGCGAGCCACTCGTCAAAGAGGTCCTTGACCTCATGCGGCAACCGGACGAGGGTGTAGGCCGCCGCGCTCGCTCCGCGATCGCGGGCGGCCTCCAAGATGGCTTCGAGCTCGCTGTCATTCAGCGCTGGTATCATTGGTGCGGCCATGACGGCGACCGGGATGCCGGCATCGGCGAGTTCCCGAATCGTTTCGAGCCGTCGGGCCGGGCTGGCGGCTCGCGGTTCCATGTTGCGGGCCAGGTCGCGATCGAGCGTTGTGATCGAGAGAGCGACTTTCGCCAAGCGCCTTGCTGCCATGGGCGCCAGAATGTCGATATCGCGCAGGACCAATGCCGACTTTGTCACGATGGAGACGGGATGGTTGTAGTCCGCCATGACTTCCAGGATTTCGCGGGTGATCCGGTAGCGCCGCTCGATCGGCTGGTAGGGGTCGGTGTTGGTTCCCAGCGCGATCACGCGGCAGCGATAATTCACGTGCCGCAATTCCTGTTCGAGGCGTTTGGCGGCATCGGGTTTGGCCCATAGATTGGTCTCGAACTCAAGGCCTGGCGATAAGCCCAGATAGGCATGCGTCGGCCGGGCAAAGCAGTACACGCAACCGTGTTCACAGCCACGAAACGCGTTGATCGATTGTTCAAAGGGAACGTCCGGCGAGTCGTTCCGCGTGATGATTGATCGCGTCCGGTCTATTGAAACGGTCGTTTTCAGCGGCGGCAGGTCGTCGTCGTCGGGCCAGCCCGTATCAAGCAACACGCGACGCTCGGTGCTGAAACGCGGGCTGGGATTGCTCTCGGCGCCGCGGCCTTTCCGGGCTTGTGGTAGGCGTTTGTCCTCCATTGCGATGAGATAAGGATTTGGCGAGAACATTTCAAGAACATTTGGATGGTGGCCATCCGCCTGCTCTGTTGGGCGGTCAGACACCGGACACCCTAATCAAATCCCGTCAGGCAGTTGTCACCAAGTCACGATGTTTTGGGGCGTTCGACGGACGAACCGATTCGGTCCTCATGGCGTCTGGTCGTGCACTGAGCAATATTGCGGGCTGTTTCGGCACCAGCTTTTCGCGCTGCTGAGAGCTGCGTTTTCGACGGTGTCGGCGGTGCAAGCCGCGAGGACGAACAACGGTGCCAAGACGAAGGCGATTTGTTTCAGCGGTTTTTTCATCGGACCTCATCCTTTTTGTCGGTCCCCTTATCGGGGAGGTGATTACGTCGGATCATCCGGAATATCGTCGTCCTCTTCGCCCGGCTCCCAGATCAGGATATCGGCCGGTTGGCAGTTCAGCAGAACGCAGAGGGCGGAGAGGGTCTGGAAGCGGACCCCCTTGACCTTGCCTGTCCGCAGCAAAGACAGGTTGGCTTCGGTGATGCCGATTTTTCGGGCCAAATCACGGGCACGGACGCCGCGCTCGGCCAAGATCTTGTCCAACGTCACACGGATCGGCATTAAACGAATCCGGCGTTTTCTTCAGCGATCCGCGCCGCTTCTTCCATCACGCGCGCGACGACCAGCAGCACGCCGCCGATCAACAGCAACACCAGATCATCCGTCGAGAGAGAGATCACCAGCGAACGCCCATTCTTCGGCAGATCGAGCGATAATGCGGCTGACAGCAGCATGGAGCCGATCGGACTTAAGCCCGCCGCCACCATCAAGGCGTAGCCGCAATGGCGCAGGCGCCGCGCGGCGGCGATCGTGAAAATGGCGCCGGTGGCAAAGCCTTCGAAAAGTTTTTTCAACGCCCACAACCCCCAAAGAGCCGGCAGGGACACCACGCTCAAGGCCCCGAATACGGCGGTGGCGACCAGTGGTGGAAGCGGACGCGGCTTGAATCCCGCCATCGCCACCCATCCGTGGT
>DATNIV010000525.1:0-3113 GCA_035604255.1 Telmatospirillum sp.
TCCGACTTGATCTGCTTGTCGTAAGGGTCGTCGAGCGGCATCCGCCACAAAGGCTCGCCCACATGCTTACCCGCGGCCAGAAGATTGGCGGCCAAGGCATCATCGTTGGCGAACAGACCAGCGAAGTGATCGCCAAGCGAAATGATGATGGCGCCGGTCAAGGTCGCCAGATCGACCATCGCCTGCGGCTTGAAGCGATCCTGGGTGTACCAGAGGGCATCGGCCAGAACCAACCGCCCCTCGGCGTCGGTGTTGATCACTTCAACCGTCTGACCTGACAAGGATGTCACCACATCACCCGGCCGTTGCGCCGTCCCGGACGGCATATTTTCCACAAGACCGACGATACCGACCACATTGGCTTTGGCCTTGCGCAAAGCCAAAGCCTTCATCAAACCGATCACCACGGCCGCGCCGCCCATATCCCACTTCATGTCTTCCATGCCGGCGGCCGGCTTGATTGAGATGCCACCGGAATCGAAGGTGACCCCCTTGCCGACGAAAGCCACCGGGGCCTCGCTTTCGTCGGCGGCGCCCATCCAGCGCATAACCACCAACTGAGATTCCCGTTCGCTGCCTTGGCCGACGCCCAAAAGCGCCCCCATGCCCAGCTTTTTCATTTGTTTTTCGCCGAGCACCTCGATGGCCAAGCCAAGCTCACTCAACGCCTTCGCCTGCGCCGCCAAACTTTCCGGAAAAATGACATTGGCCGGTTCGGACACCAGATCACGGGCCAGGAACACGCCTTCCGAGATGCCATCCAGGGATGCGAAAAGACGTTTGGCCGCGGCATGGTCACCCAGGCTGACAGTCACTTTCTTAACGCTGGGCTTTTCGTCCTTCTTTTCCTTGGTCCGATATTTGTCGAACCGGTAGGAGCGTAATTTGGCACCGAAAGCGGCATTGGCCGCCAGCTCGGCCGCGCTCAACGCGGAGCCCTCGATATCATCCGCCGCCAAAGTGACCAGTTGATCGCCGGACGCCAACAGTTGCGCCATCGCATTGCCACCGAAGGCCTGCGCCGCCAAGGCATCCACCGCCTCAGCCTTCCCGAGGCCGATGAGCAGCAGGCGCTGAACGTCAAGGCCGGCCGGAGTCAGCAGCAGCAAAGACTGATTTTTCTTTCCCTCGAAACGACTGGCTGCCAACGCACGGCCGATCAGCCCTCCCGTCTGTTCATCGATCCGGCGCGCACTCGCTGTCAAAACACGATTTTCCAGAATGCCGACAACAAGGGCACCCTCGGTTGGCTGAACCGCCCTGGCAAAGGTGATTTTCATCGAATGGCCTTCCTCATGACAGAAATTGGGAGATGCGGGTCAATGTGACATCGGCTTCAAGGTTGGGACGAGAGGCTCTCCTTAGGGCTTGGCGCGAAATTACCGCTCCAAAGCCCTAAATGCTCATAAGACGCCTCCGCTCCGCAGGCCCGCGCGGGCTCAGTCGCGTTAGGATTCGATTTCGACGCCATCGGCTTGACGCTTGTTCAAGAGCCAAAACACCCCCCCTGGCAGGGAGATCAAAATGCTGACAGCGCCAAAGAGTACGGAAAGCGCGGTGGCATGTTCCTTTGACACGCCAATGAAACCGAAGGCGGTGATCATCGCCATCTCACGCGGCCCCCACCCGGCCATGGAAATGGGCAAGGTCGCCACCAGAACAACAGGAGGCACCAGGACCAGACAATCGGTAACCGAAACGTCGATGTTGAGACCGATCGCCAAGACATAGACGACAAGCGCCAGATTGATATGGCCAAAAACGGTCACGATCAATGTGGGCAGTATTTTGGCAGGACGAAAAAATAACCGTCGGCTGTCACTCGCCACTTGGGCGAGGCCACGGATCAGGCGCCAATGCTGCAGGGACGGCGGAGAACGGTCGAGCAGACAGAGAACCAGGATTCCGGCCAATCCCGCTGCGGTCAGTCCGGGAAAAACCCAGATCGGAAAATTCCCCTCCAGCCGGTTCAACAACAAAGGCTGGCTGGCGGCGACCAGCAGCAGCAGACCGAAGACGGTGACGACGCGCTCCAGGGCGACGGAGTTCACCGACGCCGTGAGCGACAATCCAGCCCGGTGCGCTTTCCACATGCGCACCGCGTCCCCGCCGACCGCACCGGGAAGAATTTGACCGAAGAAATTGCCGATACAAAAGAGTTCGCACGCCTGGAGATAAGGCATCTCCGCGCCAAGGGCGCGCAACACCAGACGCCAGCGTCCCGCGCAGATCAAGACCTGGACCAACTGCAGCAGGAACGCGACGACGAACATCAGGGGCGACATGGTTTTGCCGACGTCCCAGGCGGCACCGAGATCGACCTTTTGCTGCAAATACCAGAGCGCGCCGACGGTCAGGGCGATCTTCACCGCCCACGAGGCCCAACGTTTGATCATTGACACTGTCGCCCTTAAGCCCGGTCTTCGCATGCATGACGCTCAGTCGGCACCGCATTCCGGGAAAACGATCCGACATGCCGCGGACCCTAGCCAAGGCGAGCCCCGTTGGCAAGGCCGCAGCAACCGGTCGCGCCGCATTTTCCGACATCGGCGCCATCGTTTAAGACGCTAATTCGACGGTTGCAACCGAACCGGCAACCGTTTGGCGCCCCAGTCGCCTGGATCGCGGTCGAAATGTCCGGGAATATCGGTGCCGCAGAACCGGCAGCAGCCGGCGGCGCCACCTTGAGACGAGGGCACAAGATTCCATCGGCCAAGACGATACCAATCCCGTTCGACAATCAATTGGCCGCATCCGGAACACCAGGTGGACGCCCCTTCGGGATCATGCACATTTCCCGTGTAAACGAACCGCACGCCTTCGCTCAAAGCGATGGCCCGCGCCCGCGACAACGTCGCGGGCGGCGTCGCTGCGGTCCCGGTCATTTTCCAATCGGGATGGAACGCGCTGAAATGCAGGGGAACGTCTCTTCCCAGATGATCGACGACCCACCGTGCCAAAGCATGCAGCTCGGCGTCACCGTCGTTTTCTCCTGGAATCAACAAAGTGGTGATTTCAAACCACACCGTGGTCTGCGACCGAAGATAGACCAACGTTTCCAGCACGGGCGCAAGCTCGGCGGAGCAGAGCTTGCGATAGAACTGATCGGTAAA
>DATNIV010000526.1:0-3848 GCA_035604255.1 Telmatospirillum sp.
CCCATTGATTGACCTGCCAATGGCCCTCCACCTTCTGGGCGACGCGCACCTTCCCGCTATCGAGATCGTCCAAGACGCTTTCGACGGCGTCGCGAACAGGACCTTGCGTTCCGGTGTTGATCTCGGCGCGGTTTTCCCACGCCTCCTCGATGCGGGCGATAATTTGTGGGCTGGCCATGGATTGTCATTCTTCCAATCTGAGCGAACGGTGTCCGAACCTTAACCACAAGGGAACCGCTGTCAAGAAATGGCGTACAGCTTCAGCAGTTCCCACTGGGTATTTTGATCACAGATCAAGAACGGAAGCCGCTCCGCGGCTCACCGATGAACACAGATAAGAAAAGCGCCGTAGGCTTTGAATCTCTCTTGTCGAACCCGTCGAGGCCGGAAATTGTCCCCAATTGCCTAGGGACCACGCAGAAAACCTCATCCCCTGGCATCTGTGAACCGCTGGTACTGCTTGTCGACGGCCTTCATATCACGTGGGCGAAGGCGGTTTTTGCCAAGCCACGACGCGTCACAGGATGCCGTTCGACCGCGCGGCAACGACGCCGGTCAGCCAGCCGGCGAGATCGTTGGTGACGTGGTCGACATGGGAGACGTCGTTGTCGGCGCCGCTGCCCCAACCGGCATGACCGTCCTCGCGAACCCAGACGGTGGTCATGCCGGCCGCCGCGGCGGGCGCCAGATTGCGGGCGATGTCTTCGAACATGGCGGATCGACGCGTGTCGATTCCGCAAAAATCAGCCATGCGGTTGTAGGTTTCGGCTTTTGGTTTCGGGATATAATCGGCCGCTTGGATGTCGAAAATGGCGTCGAAATGACGGGTCAGGTTCAGCCTGGCCAGAACGTTTTCGGCATGACGCTCGGAGCCGTTGGTGAAAATGATTTTGCGGCCGGGCAATTGGCCCAGCGCGGCATCCAGATCCGGCGCCAACGGCAAGACGCTGCAGTCGATATCATGCACGTACGCGAGAAAGATGCCGGGTTCGATGTTGTGGACCAGCATTAACCCGCGGAGCGTTGTGCCATACTCGCGATAATAGTGCTTTTGAAGTGCATAGGCTTCGTCCAGGGTGAGGTCGAGCGCTTCGGCGATAAACTGGCGCATCTTGACATCAATTTGCGCAAACAAATTGCTTGAAGCCGGATAAAGCGTGTTATCCAGGTCAAATATCCATGACTCCACATGCGTGAGGGCCGGTGGAGGGCTGTCGGGCGAAAGATTTTTTATCGGCGTTTGCATCGCTTGAGGAGATAAGCCCTATGACGGCCTCGCTGCAAGGGGGTTGCGCGTTTGGAGCGGGAATTCTTGCCAGCGTTTCAGTTTGGTTATTATTTTCCTGTATTATCAATGAATTGACTGTTGTCGGTGAAGTGTTTTCTGCTACGCTGAAACGTGAAAGCCACGCCAGAAGAGGCTTTTCGGTGAGAATATTATGATCGCATTGAAGGCGTTTCTGCAAAAAGCCGGATTGTTTCGGAGGGAGCGGGCGTGGACCGTGTTGATGGATTCGGCAATCGCCGGATTCCCTTATCCCGTTTTACGGGCGGATTCCGCAGGCTATCTTTTCCCGGCCAACGATGCGGCCAAACCCCTGTGCGTCGCGTCTCGCCAAGGAGATGTCCCCGGCGTCGGGGCGCTGGTGACTCGTGCGGTGAATTCCGGGGAGGCGCAATTTGAGGTTGTGATGGTCCCCGGCCCGGCGGGCGCCATGCTCTATGAGCTGATCGTTTTGCCGACCCGGGACAAAGCCGCTTTGGTGGTCGCCAAGGACGTCACTTTGGAAAACAATCTGCGCACCGCATTGGTCGAGTCGCGGCAACGTTACAAGGATTTGGTCGAAATTTCGACGGACTTTGCTTGGGAGATCGGATCCGACGGGGCCTTCGGGTTCGTCTCGCCCTGTGGAGCTCTCGGCTTTTCGGCCGGCGAGATGGTGGGGCGCAAGCCGGAACAGTTTCTTGTCGAACAATCGGGTATCGACGGACTGCTTCCGTTTCACGCCGATTATCCGGTCCAAGATGCCGAGGTTTGGATGCGTCGCGTCGACGGCGGAGTCGCTTGTTTGCGGGCATCGTCATCGCCCATGCTTGATGCGGAAGGCAAACGCCGGGGGGCTCGCGGCATTTGGCAGGATGTCACCCGGGAGCGTGAGCGGGAAAGAGCGCTATCCAAAGCCGACAACCGCGAGAGATTGCTCTCCTATATCGTCCGGGCGATCCGAGATGTTGCCGATCCGACCGACATGTTGCATATCGCGGCGGAGGCGACATCTTTGGCTCTCGGCGGCGCGGCGGGAGAGATC
This sequence comes from Telmatospirillum sp., assembly GCA_035604255.1. Taxonomy (GTDB): domain Bacteria; phylum Pseudomonadota; class Alphaproteobacteria; order Rhodospirillales; family Magnetospirillaceae; genus Telmatospirillum. The sequence goes on from DATNIV010000526.1 coordinate 2,310, forward strand.
TTTAGGTTTCGCAACGATCGCTATGATTCCGGGGCGTCCTTTGGCGACATCGGCAATGCGACGTCCGTGTTGTCGCGTCTTGCCGGGACCGATTTCGTGGAAGATGTCGTCGATGGCCGACCGGTGCTGGGTGCCGTCAGCCGCTACCGCCAACAGGTGAATGGCGCCATCGTCGTCTGGCGTCCCGCCGACGATGGCGTGTGGAACAAGGATGACCGAATCCTCATCGAGGGTGTCGCCGACCAGATCGGTATCGCCAACGAGCAGATCGCCAATCATGAACATATCCTGGCGCTTTCACGAACCGACGCTCTGACCGGATTGTTCAATCGCCGGGCGTTTTTTGAGGAATTGTCCCGCCGCTTTAGCAGGCTTGAGCGGGATCAGAGGCCGGCGTCACTGATCTATATCGATCTCGACAATTTCAAAGCGGTGAACGACCGCTATGGTCATAAGCGCGGTGACGACGCTTTGGTGGCGGTGCGTGACATCATGATGCAGCATACCCGTCCGATCGATTTGGTCGCGCGTTTGGGGGGCGATGAATTCGCCGTTTGGTTGGAAGGCGCCGACGAGTCCATCGCGATAAAACGCTGTGAGGAGATTATCGCGGCGGCCAAGGTGTTGTTGCCCTTTTCCGGAGATGACGAGGCGCCCTTGACCATGTCCTTGGGTGTCGCGGTTTATGACACGCATCGGACGGAGACTCTTGACGACCTATTGCAGCGGGCGGACGAAGCGATGTACGGCGTGAAGCGCGGAGGAAAGTGTGATTATCGCTTGGCGCCAGCGGCCGTTGCCGTTCGGACGGAGGAGGAGGCGCCGTGAGCCGACTCATTAGCAAGATTCTGAAAGGAATTCGGCACAAAGCGAATGCCGATTCGGCGCATCTCGTTTCCGATGATCTCCCTTTGACTTACGAGCAAGCGCGCGATCTGGCGCGGCACAGCGATCCCGAGGTGCGGCGACGCTTGGCGCGCAGGGCCGATTTGCGTCCCGAAATTCTCTATTTTCTTGCCGACGATCCGGTGCCGCTGGTGCGGCGTCAAATTGCGGCCAATCTGGCAACCCCAGCGCAAGCGGACTTTCGCCTTGCCGCTGACGAGGACCCATCGGTGCGTGGCGATCTGGCGCAAAAGATCGCTCGGTTGGCTCCGGGATTGTCGGCGGATGAACAAGATCGGTTGCGGCGAACGACCTACGAAACGCTGGAATTGCTGGCGCGCGATCAAATCACCCGTGTCCGGCAAATTCTCGCGGAAGCATTGAAAGATATCGCCGATGCGCCGCCGGGTGTGATCCGGCAACTGGCGCATGACAGCGAATTGGAAGTTGCCTCGCCGGTGCTTGAATTCTCGCCGGTGCTGTCCGACGAGGATCTTCTGGAGATCATCCATTCCAGTCCGATCGCCGGAGCCCTTTCGGCCATATCACGGCGCAAGAATGTCGGCGCCAATATCGTCGACCGGATTGCGCGAACCGAAGATAGCGACGCGATCGCCGTGTTGTTGGGCAATCCGAGTGCGCAAATCCGGGAGG
>DATNIV010000527.1:0-2929 GCA_035604255.1 Telmatospirillum sp.
TCGCCTGGCTGAACGCCGCTTTCATCGGCGCGGCTGCCGGGAGACACCCGGGCGACAACGACGCCTTTGACGGCATTGCTGAGACCCAGTTCGCTTCTTGCTTCCGCCGACAGCGACTCCAGATTCATGCCCAAGGGACCGGCACCGGATTCGGTGTCATTCTTCGCGACTTGTTCCTTTGCTTGCGTGCCGATGGTCACCTCGACCGCTTTGTCCCGGCCGTCCCGCCAGACTGAAACGGGCACGGTCTTCCCGGCCGCGACATCGGCGACGGCAAGCGCCAGATCGCGGGGGGTTTTGATGGGTTTTCCGTCGAAGGCGGTGATGACGTCGCCCTGTTTGAGGCCGGCGCGCAACGCCGGCGAATCGGCCAGGACGTCGGCGACCAGCGTGCCGCCGTCCTCGGTTTTGCCGACCGCCTTGGCCAGCGCCGGCGTCAGTGGTTGCATCTGGACGCCCAGCCAACCGCGTTCGACCTGTCCATTCTCGCGCAAGGCGCCGATCACTTTTGCCGCGATACGCGATGGGATGGCGAAGCCGATGCCGACGCTGCCGCCGTTCGGCGAATAGATCGCGGTATCGATCCCGATCACTTGTCCCGATTGGTTGAAGAGAGGGCCGCCGGAATTGCCGGGGTTGATCGGCGCATCGATTTGCAGGAAGTCGTCATAGGGGCCTTCATTGATATTGCGGCCATGGGCCGAGATGATGCCGGCGGTCACCGAGCCGCCGAGACCGAAGGGATTGCCGACGGCGATCACCCAATCACCCACTTGCTCCTTGTCGGAATCACCGAAGGCGACGAAGGGCAATGGCTTTTTCGCGTCCACCTTGAGCAGCGCCATGTCCGTTTTGGCATCGCGACCGACCACTTTGGCCGGATAATTGGTGCCGTCGTCGAGGGTGACGGTGATCTTATGCGCGCCGTCGACGACGTGATTGTTGGTCACGATATAACCTGCGGGATCGATCAGGAAGCCGGATCCCAACGCATGTTCGGGACGGGCGTTTTGATGATCGAAGAATTGCTTGAACATATCGGCGAAGGGGGAGCCGGGCGGGAGTTCCGGCATATCGCGCTTATCGACCTGACGGCGCATTTCTTGGGTCGCGATATTGACCACGGCGGGGCGGACCTTGGCGGCCAATTCGGCGAAACCAGTTTGTGTGACCACGGGTGCCAATTGCAGCGGCTCCGGGGGCGGCGCCGCCTGCGCGGTGAAGGGGATCACTCCGCCGGCGAGAATACTGCCGGCAAGAAGGGCTGTGGTTAGGACGGATTTACGCCGCGTGAAGGGTTGGGGCATTTGCGGGTCCTCTTCCTGAATAGGCGCGCTCGTTCGAGCGGGCACATGGCGGATGTCGGTAAACTCCTGGACAAAATGCCAGGCTCCGCCTTGCTGGAAGCTGGGCGCATCATTAAAAAAAATTGAGAAACCGGACGTTCTTCCGTTGGCTTGCTCCTGCAGCGGTTCTAAAGATCGGCACGAAGTCTCCAAATCTCGTCATCGGCAATGCCCGAATTGAGATATCATCTTCGTTGGGAATCAAACGCGCGCCTTGGAATGTTTCTGTTCCAAGGGCACCTATGGATGTAATATTTGTTACATCATATTTTTTGTGGTAATTTTTTTTTACCACATTGGGCGTTGACCTGCTGGAGATCATGATACCGACGGCGATTGTCTGGAAATTGCGAAGAGGGCAGAGCTGAAGCCGATGTTGGCACGGTCTCAATGGCACGATGTTTTATAATTTTATAGAACTAAAAATAAGAGGCAACGTACGTGCGTCTTTGGGAGGGAGCATGTCAAAGAATTTTGGGATATCTGCGAAACTAATACTACTCGTACTCGGTGGTATTGTTGGCTTCGTCATTCTTGCGGCCTTCGCATTATCTTTCATGCGCTCCACGATGATTGAGGATCGCGCTGACAAGGTGAAAAGTCTGTCGGAAGTGGCGCGCGATGTGGTGAAAGGCTTTCACGAGCGGGCGCAAGCCGGAGAATTTGACCAGGCAACGGCCCAGGCTCTCGCAATAAAGGCCTTGCGCAACTTACGCTACAGCGGTGCTGAGTATTATTTTATCTATAAGATGGATGGCACCAATGTCTTGCTGCCGCCGAAACCGGAGCGTGAAGGCAAGAATTTTATCGATCTTAAGGATGAGAACGGCGTCCATTTCATCCGAGAGTTGCTGGAATCCGGGGGCAAGAATGGTCGCCCGGTGTTTTATCAGTTTCCTCGCGCCGGTTCCGACAAGCCCGTGGACAAGGTCGCCGCGGCAATCACCTTCGAGCCCTGGGAATGGTCGATCGGGACGGGGATCTATATCGATGACGTCAATGACGAATTCTTTGGGACCGCATTGAAATTTGCGGCGATTATCGGCCCGATCACCATGATCTTGATGGTTGGCGGCTGGTTTCTCGCGCGCAATATCGCTGTTCCCCTGCGGCGCTTGGTGGCGGTGACCGGACGATTGGCTGAACAGGATTTTTCGGTCGAAATCAGTGGAACCGAACGTGGCGACGAGATCGGCGTTCTGGGGCGATCGGTGCGGATATTGCGCGACGAAGCGCGTGAAGCCGCCGATTTGCGGCGGGTGCAGGAGAAAGACAAACAAAGGGCGGAAGACGAGAAGCATCGGGTGATGAGTGAACTGGCTGATCATTTTGAGCTGAGCGTCAAAGGCGTGGTGGAGACGGTGGCGTCCGCCGCCACCGAAATGCAAGGCACGGCCCAATCCTTGTCGTCCGTCGCCGAACATGCCACCCGGCAGGCGACGACTGTTGCCGCCGCGTCCGAGGAGGCGACCACCAACGTTCAAACGGTGGCCTCGGCCGCCGAGGAACTCTCCTCGTCAATCCGCGAAATCAGCCGTCAAGTCAATGCGGCGGCGGGGATTTCCAGCAATGCGGTGGCGCAG
>DATNIV010000528.1:0-12240 GCA_035604255.1 Telmatospirillum sp.
CCCGATCAAACCTTGGCTGCGATCGCCGCCGAGAACAATCTTTCGGAAACCGCCTTCGTGGTCCCGCGCGGTGAGGATTTCGACCTGCGCTGGTTCACCCCGACAGTAGAGGTCGACCTCTGCGGCCATGCCACCCTCGCCACAGCCCATCTCGCCCTCACGCTCTGGGAACCGGGCCGACAGACGGTCGCCTTTCATACGAAGAAGGCGGGCATTCTCACCGTCGAACGCCAAGGCGATCTCTTGTCGATGGATTTTCCGGCCAGACCGCCGTCCGTCATCGCACCGCCGGCAGGCCTCAGCGAAGCGCTCGGCAAGCCGCCGGTCGCCGTCCTCAAATCGCGCGACATCATGGCCGTCTACGACACGGCGGAAGATGTCGCCACACTGACCCCGGATCTCGCCGCCGTCGGCGCCCTCGACGCCTGGGCGGTGATCGTCACCGCACCTGGCGATCATGGCATCGATTTCGTCTCGCGCTTCTTCGCACCGGGACATGGCGTTCCCGAGGACCCTGTGACCGGCTCGGCCCATTGCACGCTCGTCCCCTATTGGGCGGAACGCCTAGGCAAAGCCTCGTTGGAAGCCCGACAACTTTCGAAGCGCGGAGGCGCTCTGACCTGCCGGCTTGCCGGCGATCGGGTTGCCATCACCGGCCGCGCCGTTCTCTATTTTGAGGGGCGCATCACGATTTAGAACGCCATCGCAGTCAATCCCCCAAATCCTTCGCTATTCATGGCGGATTTCGCACCATCACCAGACGTGACATAGTCATGCGATAAGGGATCGCGAACTTTTATACCGAGGAGAACAATGGCGACATCTGAACAAACCAGTCCGACCCGTGATGTCCGGGAACCGCGTGGCGGATTGACCACCCGGACCTTATGCATGCCGGCTGACACCAATCCCCACGGAGATATTTTCGGTGGATGGTTGCTTGGTCAGATGGATATCGCAGGCGGTATCTTCTCGGCCAGTGTGGCGCAGAGCAGGACCACGGCCGTGGCGGTCGACGCCATGACCTTCCTTAAGCCGGTATCGGTCGGTGACGTCATCTGCGTTTATACCGATCTGATCCGCACGGGAACAACGTCGATGAAAGTCCACGTCGAGGCTTGGGTGGTGCGCCGCAACCAGAGCGGCCGACTTTTGGTGACCGAAGGCAATTTCACCTATGTTGCCCTGGATGAGCAAGGTCGGCCACAGCCTGTTCACCGAGTGCCAGGACCGGACGCAGTCGTTAAGGATTAGACGGGCGGAATGCCCGTCTTCACCGCTTATCCGACCAATCGCAACAACGGGCTTTCCGCCTCGAAGCATGTCCCGATATCCGGGCACTGCCGGCAATTGGGCGACTTGCAAAGACGCAGGCCTTCCGACTCGCACATCATCCGATAGAAGAATTTCTTCCAGCGCATGTTTTTGTCATTCATCGCGAACAGAGCGGGAAAATGCCGGCGGATCAGGCCATTCAAATCATCGCGGCTGGTTAGGCCGAGGTCTTCCCATAAATGGTTTTCCGCCAGGGCGCGACGGGCAAGAATGGCCGCCAGCCATTCTTCCTCGGGAACATTGCGCGCCCGATAGGATAAGAGCAGAAGACGAAAATCCTCCTCCTCGATCACCTCCTCCTCCGAGGATCGCGCGAAAGGCGGGATGATGACGCCGGCCATGGGGAAATAGCTCGCCAGCAACAATCTGAGGATAGCCGGCGCCAATCCAAGATAGTCCCACAGCGATTTCTCATTCTGTTGCAGCCCAGCGGCAAGGACGCAGGCGAAGACGTGGCGATCGAAGGGATCGCGCCGTCCGCCACCCGCCATCAGCCGCTCATAGGCCCGTGCCGCCGGCCGCATCATCACACCGATACCGTGATTTCGGCCGGCGCGTGCGTCTGGACGTTTTTGCCGCAGACCCGGGCACAGGCCCCGCAACCGACGCAGTTCTCGGCATTGCCGATGGTCATCACCTTCTTTTCGATCTCCTCGTCGGAGTCGAGATCGACGATATCGCCATCCTCGGTCATCGCTTTGAGATCCAGCACGTCGAAACCGCAGACTTTGAAGCAACGGCCACAGCCGATACAGTCATGTGCGTTGATCGACTGCAGGAACTTTGGTTCCCAGGGTTGGCCGCCACGGGTCAGCGCCTGATAGTTCATGAGTAAAGCCTCCATTTCAAAAGTCTGGTTCGACGGAGCCCGGCGAACCGTCACCGGGCTCAAGCTTCCGTTTTTTTCAAGCGCTCGCGCGCCTCTTCCAATTTTCGGTAAGCCGCCTCAGCCTCTGCGGCAACCGTGCCGATCGTCTGCCAACCAAGCGGCAGTTCCTCGGAAAGATCGTGCAAATCCATTTTCGCCTTGAGCGCCTGAGCCGAGAGCTTCTTGATCTCGGCCTTCAAGGCTTCGACCTCACTCATCACGCCCTCGCCAATTCGGGGTATTTTTCAATCCACGCCACCGCGTCGTCGACCACCTTGGTTCCCTCGGCGGCCAACTTGGCCAGGCTCGGGAAACCAAACCGATGGACGTCGCGCAGATGTTTGTTGATCACCACCAGACGACCGGCGGTCACCACCATGCGGCCGAATCCCTCATGCGACATCTGCATGATCGGAGAGGCCATGACGCCGGTCCTGCTTTCCACTTGCAACCCGATGGCGCCGTAGAACCATTCGAGACGGGACAGCAGATCGGGATCGGGATCGCCGACGATGGGAATCAGCTTGCGCTTTTCCTTGTCGACCACAAATTCGGCCAACAACTCCACATCGCCCTTCTTCTCCCAGATCCCGAAGCGATCCTGGGCTCGAACCAGGGCAATCAGGGAGAGCAGAAAGGGGGAGCGCAACGCCAAAGCGTCGGACTCGGGCTCCAATGTCGTCAGGTCGCTCATTCCGCCTCCTCAAGAAAGTCCATTTTGTGACTGTCGCCCTGCAACGCTTTGCGCAACCAGGGTGGCGGGTTGCCTCTGAGCATGCCTTGAACGCGGCTGATCACGTCGGGGATCGGCTCGACCGCCGGCAGTTTGATGGGATGCACCTTGTTGCCGATCACACGGGCCGCCGCCGGACCGCCGATCGCCAGCACGAACAGCAGGGCACAGCCCTTCAGCGCATCGACTTTCGGCCCCAACCGATCATCATTGTCGGAGGCGTCATGTGAACCGTCCTCGGCGCTGGCGTTTTCGAACTGCACAGCCTCGAGCAGTCGCGACGAGTCTTCGGTAATATCGTAAAAGACCATCTGCTTGGCGCCGCCAAAATGGGCGTCGACCCGCTTCAGGTCATTGGTGGCGAACGCAACCTTCATATGACCTTCCTCCTTCATGGCCGGCGGATCGCCGGCACCGTCAATGAGACGTAGCCGGCGCATGGCCGCCCTCCTCAAGATTGTCTTCACCTGGCAGCGTCCACGCCCCGGGCTCCGCTTCGCGCGTATGTTCGATGATCAGATTGCCCAGTTCAAAAATCAGATCCCGGGTCGCCCGATAACCGACCGTCCGCCGGTGATTGGCGCCCAACCGGTCGAACATCGGAAAGCCGACACGATAGAGGGGAAGCCCCAAACGTTCGGCCGCCATACGGCCATGCGAATGAGCGATCAAGAGGTCGGCGTTTTGTTCCTCGGCCCCTCGTTCCAGGTCATCCATGTCGCCGATGACGATCTGGTCGACGGCCAAGCCGGCCAATACCGGCGTTTCGACGGAACTCACCGCCGTCACCACCGTCGCCCCCATCTCCCCCAGCCAGGACGCCATGGCAAACAGCAAATCCGGATCGGCCGCCACCGCCACACGGATTCCGCTGAAATAGAAATGACCATCAAGCATGGCATCGACCAGTTGGCGACGTTGCTTGCGGACCCGCTCCGGCGCGCTTTGCCCGGACAGACGCTGCAACAGGGCAACGAACCGATCGACCGCGACAAGCCCGGTCAGTCGATCCAAGACCTCGAAGGGGACGCCCGTCTTCGTCTGCAGGATACGGGCCGCCTCGGTCATCTGCTCGCCGATGCCGATGGTAAAGGCTGAATTGCCCATGGCCCGGATGTCGTCGACCGTCGTCCCGCCATAGGTCGTCGCGATATAGCGATCGGGCACTTGACCATCGAGCGAGTTCGATAGATCGGGCAAGACGATGGGGGTAAGACCGAAGGCCTCGACCAGGTCGCGGATTTCCTCAATGTCACCCGCCGTCAAATGATTGCCGGCGAGAATATTGATCTGGCGTTCGCGACGGACGGTCGGCGGCAAAACGATCTGGTCGACCATCGCGCTCACCGCCTTGGACCATCCCGTTTGCAACCCCCCGACAAAATCGGGAGTCGACACATAGACCAGTTCGACGTCAGCCAGTTCGGGATGACGTCGACGGATATGACGGAGATCGCCCTTCAGATCCTCGCCGCGTGTTTCCGTCAAACCCGTGGTGCAGATGCCGATGATCCGGCATTTCGTCCGATTGACGATGTTGAGACAGGCTTCCTCAAGATTATCGACGCCGCCCAAGATCGTCGTGACCTCGCTCATCGCCGTGTTCTGGAAGGGAATGGTCTCGCGATAATGCAGAACCGCCATGGCCAATCCGAAGGCCGAACAGCCCTGGCTGCCGTGGATCAGCGGCACGCAGCCATCGAGTCCCATGAACGCCAGGGAACCACCCAACGGCGGGCTCATCTTCAAGGGATTGATGGACAGGTTCTTGCGCGGCGTCAAAACTTCGGCCATGTCAGATCTCCCCCTCCATTTGTTCCCAGGGCGCGGGAGCGCGCACCTGGTCCCATATCGGATTGAAGAGCACACGGTCGATTTCCGACACCAGGGCAAGCATGCCCTCATAGCCGGCGTATGGGTGGCGCCGTTCCTGGTTCATATCGACCCATGGCACCTTGGCTTTCAACGCGATGAACTGGGTGCGACCTCCCGACAGCATGATGTCGGCCTTGCCGTCCTTCAGCATGTCGAACATCTCTTGCGGCGGCAGGGAGTCGAACAACAAACCGTCTTCCCCCATCAACGCGCGGGCCCGCGCCTTGTCCTCCTCGGTCGATTTGCGCACGCTGGTGCCGATGACCTTGACGCCAATGTCGCCCAAGGCCGAAATCACCGACCAGGACTTGTGTCCACCGGTGTAGAGCAACACCTTTCGTCCGGAAAGGCGCTCCTTGTAGGGGGCCAGACGACACATGATCCGGGCCTCCTCGCTGGCGATCAACGCGTCCGTCCGATCGAGCAGATCGGCCGGCGCGCCCTGTTTCACCAGCAGAGCGGCCATGGTCCGCAGCGCCGCCGACGTATCGGTGATTCCGTAGAAGGACCCTTCGAAATAGGGAATGCCGTACCGGTCCTCCATCTTGCGCGCCACATTGATCAAGGCCTGGCTACAGACGACCATGCTGACCTTGGCCCGATGCGCCACGGTCACATCGTGGTAACGCGCATCACCGGTGATGCGCCCGAGAATACGGATGCCCAGCCTGTCGAACAGCGGCTCCAACTGCCACAACTCGCCGGCGATGTTGTAGTCGCCAATGATATTGATGTCGTAGGGCGTCGTTTCCGCCGGCTCTTCGGTGCCGATCACATAATCGAGCAACGCTTCCCCACCCAGTTTGTTGCCGACATTCTTCTTGCCGACGAACCCTGGCGCGTTAACCGGGATCACCGGCTTGCCGAATTTTTCGCTGGCGACCTCGCAAACCTTGACGATGTCGTCGCCGATCATGGCCGGGACACAGGTTTGATAGACAAACACGGCGGGAGGATCGAAACGGGCGATGACCTCTTTGATCGCTTTGTAGAGCTTCTTCTCGCCACCATAGATGACGTCGAGTTCGGTCATATCGGTGGTCGCACCCGTCCGGAACACTTGCGGTCCCGAAGACTTGGCTTGGCGGCGATCCCAGCTGTTGCCCTCGCAGGCAATGGGGCCGTGCACAAGATGAATGCAATCGGTGATCGGCTGTAGCGTGATTTTAGCGCCGTCAAAAGCGCAACCGCCCGCCGTCGACCCTGGCACAAGCGTTTTCGCGCAACCGGTCTTGCGTTGCTTGTCGGTCTTGCCGCGGTTGGTCGCGCAACCCGGCTCATTGAACACATCTTCCAGCTTCGGTTTCAGCATGGCGACCTCCGTCGGCGATCCACGGAGGTCCCTGCAAGCTGCGGGCCAATTTATGAGTTGTTATTTTTCATATAGTTGGCAAGTGTCGACAGCGCATTGTCGCGTCGATTGTCGGACAATGGACAAGAGATCGGCGTCACGGAGCCAACGGCAAATCGGGCTGACGCCCCTCGTCAACGCTCTCCGCAGCCGTGAGCGGGCCGACCCAGGCTAGCCGACGGACGAAACCGCCATGGTCTCGGCAACCGTGGCGATCACCTTATTGACCTCGGCAATCGTCGAGGCGATGTCCAACGAGGAGCGCCGCACATCATCGGTCGCATTTTGCACCTGAGCGATTTGACCGGTGATATCGCCCGTCGCCTTGGCCGTCTGATTGGCCAATTGCTTGACTTCGTTGGCCACCACCGCGAAGCCTTTCCCGGCGTCGCCCGCGCGCGCCGCCTCGATGGTGGCGTTGAGCGCCAGCAAGTTGGTCTGGCTGGCGATCCCTTTAATCAGTTTGGCCACCTGACCGATGCGCTCCGTCGCCTCGCTCAGCATCTCGACAGAGCCCTCGGTCTTCTGAGAGGCCTCGGCGGCGGCGGCGGCGATCTCCGTCGCTCTGCCCACCAAGGCGGAAATCTCCATCGCTTTGGCCTTCTGGGCGGCGACCTCCGCCGAACGATCCTTGTCGAGTTGATCCCGCCGCATCATGGAGCGGATAAACATACTCATCACCTGGGCCAAGGGCACAACGAGATCCAAGGGTCCGGCGACCCCACAGGACGCGACACGTCGACCGTCAAAGTCGATACCGATATTGACACCTTCCTTGTACTTTCCATTGGAAAGACGGGCCTCCTCCGCGGTCATTTTATAGTCATCGATTTCGCAACGCATGATGCGGGCGGCGGCGGCGTGGATATCGCCAATCCGTTCGCGGGCACTGGATGCCACAATGACCCCGCCTTCGCCCATGAACGAACAACCGTAGCCCAAATCGTGGGAAACCAGGTCGCACAGCCCTTGGGCGAATTTTACGTCAAATTCAACCGCCATCCCCCCCCTCCAAACTATCGGCAAAACCCGTATCGTCCGGGTGGATGTCCCCCCAACTCGGACGCACAATATCCTAACGATTTTTATAATATTTTGTAACAAAATGCCGAATTTTTTGGCAAATCCCGGTCTGCGCCGACGACATCCACAGGCGGCGCATAACCGTCCGGCGACGATTGGCCAGACCCCACCGGTTGCCCTGAAAAGCACCCCTCGCACCGTTGAAATCGTTTTCCATCCATGTTATAGGCCCAAATTCATTATGGGTATCGACAAGGAACATTCCCTTTCGGCCAGTTGAGACAGGCGTCATTCCGCCCCGACTCAAGGCCTTTTCCCTGACGTCAAAATCCAAGGACGCGCGGGTTCGGCAGTGACGACCCGCCCAGATGGAGAGTTATAACCATGTCCGAAGACAACAAGGACGACACCTCGTCGTTGTCTCGCCGCACCTTTATCGGAGCATGCGCGGCCCTGCCTTTGGCCGACACCCTCGGTTCCGCACAGGCGGCCGCGCCCGCTTCCGACGCGGCAACCGGTGGACCGTCCGGCTCCTCCGGAATGATGAGCTTTGACGTCCTGATCGTCGGGTCCGGCGGATCGGGATTGCGGGCTGCTGTTTACGCCATGCGCGCCGGCAATCTTTCCGTCGCGGTCGTCTCCAAAACGATGCCGACGCGCGCCGCCACATGTATGGCCGAAGGCGGGATCAATGGCGTCATCAATTACCCGGGCCAGAAGGACAGCCTTGATTCGCACGCCTTCGACACGGTCAAGGGCGCCGATTATCTCGGCGACCAGGACGCCATCGACTATTTCGTCGAAAAGGCCTCCGAAGCGGTCCGCGAAACCGATTTCTGGGGCACGCCCTACAGCCGCGCCAAGGACGGCCGCGTCGACCAGCGCTTCATGGCCGGCCATCAGTTTCCCCGCACGAACTATTCCGCCGACAAAACCGGGCATGCCCTCCTGCATTCCAACTTCGACTACGCCTTGGGTTCCGGCGTCAAATTCCTGCTCGATTACCAACTGCTCGACGTGGCGGTGGACGATGGGATCTGCAGCGGCATCGTGATGCGCAATCTGCGCACCGGCGAGATCGTTCCTGTCCGCGCCCGCGCCGTTATTCTGGCGACCGGCGGCTACACCCGGATCTTCTGGACGCGGACCAGCACCCCTTATATTTCCACGGGCGACGGCACCGCCGCCGCCTTGCGGGCCGGCCTGCCCTTCAAAGACCCCGAAATGATCCAGTTCCACCCGACGGGCGTTGCCCATGGCGGCGTCCTGATCACCGAAGCGGCGCGTGGTGAGGGCGGCTATCTCCTCAACAACAAGGGCGAACGCTTCATGCAGCGTTATGCCCCGGGCAAGATGGAACTGGCGCCGCGCGATATCACCGCACGGGCCATCGAAACCGAAATCGCCGAAGGGCGCGGCTTCGGCGAGGGCATGACAGCTTATGTCCTGATCGACCTGCGCCATCTCGGGCGGGAAAAGATCATTGAACGCCTGCCGCAGATTCGCCATGTCGGACTGTTGTTCGAGAATGTCGATCTGGTCGACCAGCCTCTTCCCATTCGATCCACGGCGCATTACTCGATGGGCGGCATCGACGTCCGCGATTTCCGTACCATGGCCACGGCGATGCCCGGCCTGTTCGCCGCCGGCGAATGCGGCTGCGAATCGATTCACGGCGCCAACCGCCTTGGCGGCAACTCGCTGGCCGCCGCCATGGTGACCGGTAAGGAAGCGGGCATCGGAGCCGCCGCTTACGCGGCCAAAGCGTCGATGCCGGGCGAGGGCGCCCTGTTGCGCATCGCCGAACAGTGGCGTGAGCGTTTTAGGGAAGCGACGGGCCGCGCCAGTGGACCGAGTTTCGTCGAGATCCGCGATCGCATGGCGCAAGTCCTGTGGGACGGAATGGGCATTTACCGCACGGAAAAGGGTCTGACCGCCGCCTCCGACGCCTTGCGCGATCTGCAAAAGGAATATCACGTCGCGAAGATCGGCAATGCCAGCCTCGTCTACAACACCGCTTTTACGCATTACGTCGAGGTGGGCAACATGCTCTCCTTGGCACGCTGTGCGGTGCTGTCCGCGCTCAACCGGCGGGAATCGCGCGGCGCGCATACGCGAGTCGACTTTCCCCAACGCAACGACAAGGACTTTCTGCACCACAATTTGGTCAGTTTGAAGGGCGACGACTATGTCCTTGACCAACGTCCGGTGACGATCGTCCGCTTCAAGCCCGAGGAGCGCACCTACTGATGCGTACCATCACTTTCGACATCGACCGGTTCGATGGGACCCGGTCCTGGACGCAATCCTACTCCTTCGAGTACGACCCCGCCCTCACCGTGTTGGCCAGCCTGATCCTCCTCAAGGAGAAACAGGACCCGACATTGAATTTCACCGCGTCCTGCCGCAGCGCCATTTGCGGATCCTGCGCTGTCCGCGTCAATGGCAATGCCGTGCTGGCCTGTGACACGCGGCTCGATACCGTGCTGACGCAGTGGCAATCTGACACACTGCGCATATCGCCGATCGGCAACTTCCATGTTCTCAGCGATCTGGTGGTGGACTGGAGCGAAAAGGTCGAGCGGTTGCGCACCGCCAAACCGGGTCTCAAGGCCAAGGCGGAGTTCAATGCCGAGACGGGCTGCCGGCAAAGCCCGGCGGAATTCGCTCTCATTCAAAAGCAGTGGGACTGCATTCTGTGCGGCAGTTGCGCCTCCGAATGCAACAAGCTCACCGACAATGACCGGGACTTCCTGGAACCCTTCGTCTTCACGCATGCCAACCGCTACGCCCAGGACTCCCGCTCGGCGGACGGCCTGCTGCATGTCAAGGAAATGGTGAAGCAAGGCTTATGGAAATGCCTCCATTGCATGGAGTGCGTGACCAAATGTCCCAAACAGATCGCGCCAGCCGCCGACATCGCGGCGATGCGGGCCATGGCCTTCGCCGCCGGCAATACCGAGGGCAAAGGACCGCGCCATGCGGAAGCCTTCCGAACCGATCTCGAAAACAGCGGTCGCCTCAACGAAGTCAGACTGGTTCCCCGCACCGAGGGATTGGTCGACGCCGCCACCGGCCGGATGGGCTTCACCTTGCGCATGCTGAAACATGGAAAACTGAGCACCCGGGAAGCCGTGGAGCTCTTTGTCACCGACAATAAGCCAATCGAAGGCATCGAAGGGCTTCGTAAGATTATCCGTTACCGGAGGGATGCGAAATGACCCGCAAATATGCCTTCTTCCCAGGCTGCGTGCTCAACGCCGCCGCCCGCGAGGCGCGCGAGGCGACGGAAGCGGTGGCGGCGCACATCGGCCTCGAATTGGTGGAAATCCCCGGTTGGAGCTGTTGCGGCGCCAGCCAGATCCAGGATATCGAGCATGACACGGCGCTCGCCGCCAACGCCCGCAACCTCGCGCTGGCCGAAAAGATGGGCCTCGACGTGCTGACGGCGTGCAGCACCTGCGCCTTGATGTTGCGCACCGCCCGCCAGGAGCTGGCGGCGGGCCGCAAGGACGAGGTCAACAAGGCCCTGGCAACCGCCGACCTTGAATACAAGGGAACGGCGGATGTGACCCACATCCTGTGGCTGTTGGCCGATACGGTGGCGCAATGGGGCCCCTTGGTGAAAAAGCCGCTTAAGGATGTGAAGGTCGCCTCCTTCCACGGATGCCACACGGTGCGCCCCCCGACCGTCATGACGCATGAAAGCCATCTCAATCCGCAGAGCATGGAAACGATCATCACCGCCTGCGGCGCCACGCCGGTCCACATCCCAGAGCGGCTGAAATGTTGCGGCTTCCACGCCGTGTTTCCCGCGGAACAGACCGCCCTGCGCCTGACGGCCAACGCCGCCGACGACGCGAAGAAAGGCGGCGCCGATTGCTTGCTGACACCCTGTCCTCTCTGTCAGATGCAACTCGACATGTATCAGCCGGACGCCCAGGCCGCCGTCGGCAAGGGGGGCGACACCCCTGTATTGCACCTCACCCAGTTGGTCGGGCTCGCTCTCGGCATCGGGCGCGAAAAATTGGGGCTGACACGCCACATCATCAGCCCGGAGTCCCTGCTCGCCAAATGCTGACAGACTTGCCGTCGTAAAATGACCCTCGGCGGACTCTTTCGCCGAGGGTTTTTTGTTTTAAGCGGCATTGACGCTGCCGGAGCGACATGTCATCGGTAGACCTCAGACATCATCAAGGGAAACATCGATGAACAAGACCGATCTCGTCGGAAAACTGTCCGAATTCTCAGGCTTGACCAAAACCGATTCCGACAAGGCCATCGACGCCCTGTTCGCGGCCATCACCCAGGCACTGAAGGACGGTGACGACGTTCGGTTGGCCGGCTTCGGCAGTTTCTCGGTCTCGTCCCGCGCGGCCCGCGACGGCAAAAATCCGAGAACCGGAGAGACGCTCGCCATCCCTGCCAGCAAGGCGCCGAAGTTCGCCAGCAGCAAGGCGTTGAAGGATGCCGTGAACGGCGCCACATCGGCAACGATCCAAACCGTCGGAAAAACCGTAACCACGGCATCGGGCTTACAGATCACCGACGACAAGAGCGGCGACGGCACCAAGCCACAGCGCGGCCAGACCTGCGTCATGCACTACACGGGTTGGCTCTTTCAAAACGGCGCCAAAGGCAAGAAGTTCGACAGCTCGCACGATCATGGCGAACCATTCGAATTTCCCATCGGCTTGGGGCACGTCATCCGCGGATGGGATGAGGGCGTCGCCACGATGCAGGTCGGCGGCAAACGCACCCTCGTCATCCCGCCCGAACTCGGCTATGGATCCCGAGGCGCCGGCGGTGTCATTCCGCCAAACGCCACGCTGATTTTCGACGTCGAATTACTCGACGTGAGAGGTTAGAGCCCGAGCGGCGCTTTCATTCCATGCTGGCGGCGGGGGGCATCTCAGCGACGTCATCGCGCGGCGCCTCGCCGATCCGACGGGTAACGGCGGCGGGAACCAGCAAGGTAAGGACGATGCAGGCCAGCGCGATCACGAACATGGCGCAGAACGTGACGTGCAACGCGTGCTGCAGCGTCATCTGCAA
>DATNIV010000529.1:0-3454 GCA_035604255.1 Telmatospirillum sp.
ACGGAGATTTCGTTGGCGGGGATGCCGAGCTTGACCAGGGCGGCCTTCACGGCGTTGCCGCGACGCAGCGACAGAGCCATGTTGTACTTCTCCGAACCGGCGGCGTCGGTGTGGCCGGTCAAAGCAATGCTGGTGGACTTGTTGGCGTTGGCGGCGGTGGCAGCCTGAGAGATGATCCGGCTGGCTTCCGGCGTGATGTCCGACTTGTTGAAGTCGAAGAACACCAGATAGTTCTTGGCGATCGGAGCCGCCTGGACGGCCTTCGGAGCCGGAGCCGGGGCCGGAGCGGCGACCGGGGTCGGGGCCGGAGCCGGGGCGGCGGCCGGAGCGCCGAACTTGTAGGTGAAGCCGACCAGAATGCTGTGGGCCGAATATTGGGCCTTATCCTTGCCGGTGTTGACGCCGGGGACTTCGGCGTCCTTCAATCCGGCCGTCGTGGTCCGCAGGTAGCGATAGTCGGCCTTCAAGGACAGATTGTCGTTGAGCGCGTAGGAGGCGCCGGCGATACCCTGATAGCCGAAGACGAATTGATCGTCTTTGGTAACGGTGACGCCTGTGACCTTTTCGCGGAGCTTGTCGGCGTTAACATCAACGCCACCGACGCCGACACCGAGGAAGGGGGTGATCGGGCTGGAGTTGTGGATGTCGTAATAGACATTGGCCATCACCGAGGTCGCATCAAGGCTGCCCTTGGCTTTGTCCTGGCCGCCCGGGAACTTCCACTTGTCGGCGCCATTGGCGCGCCAGCCGAGTTCGCCTTCGACGCGAACCGGTCCGAACGCGTAACCGGCCTGGCCGAGAACGCCATAGCCGAGATCGCTATTCAGCTTGTTGGCCGTGCCCAAGGTGTTGTTCTTGAACTTGGTCTGCGGGACGATGTTGAGGCCAGTCTCAGCACCGACATAGAACCCATCGGCATCAGCGTGAGCGGCGGCAGCGAAGCCGGCCACCAAGCCGGCAGTGAGAATGCCTGCAATAATACGCATAATTTAGGCTTTCCTTAGTTGGGAAACGCAATTTGAGAGTGTTGCCGTTTTAACCCAATGTGTGCGCCAACTCAACGGGTAGGTTGTTGATTTGTGAGAATGCGCGACTATTGGGGGACATTGTTGTAATTTTGCAACATATTTGAGCTCTTTAAGCCTTTTTGCCAGTAGGTCTATTGGCATATGAAGGCTCGGAAGAGGACGAAACATGTTAAAGTAGGACTTCACAGAATTATGGCAAATATGTGATGCACTGAAGACAGTGCCGATTCTCAGGTTAGTTTTCGGTTGCCGTTTCGGTTGCTGCCGCTTCGCTGGCCCGCAGTTGGGCAGCCTGCTTCTGCAGCTTGTGAAATGCCCGCGCGCTGAAGGGAATGCTACCGGCGTAAAGGAAGCCGACCACCGTAATCGTCGTCCACGGCTCGGTGACCAGGAACGCCGCGAGCACGCCGACGAGAAGCAGCATCGGAAGCACATATTCATGCGGAACGCGGAACCGTTTTCCGGAAAACGTCGGGATTTTGCTGACCATCAGGAACGCGACGCCGACGAGGAAAATGGCATTGACCGAAGGGCTGGCGAAAAAACTGTCACCGTCCGACTGAAAGGTGATGACCATCGGCAGGAGCACGAGGCCGGCGGCGGCCGGCGCGGGAACGCCGGTAAAGAAATTATAGGCCCAAGGCGGGAGGTCGGGCTCTCCCAGCATGGTGTTGAAGCGGGCGAGCCGGAGCGCGCAACAGACCGAAAACAACAGGACCAAAGCCCAGCCGACACCGCCGGCCCCTTGCATGGTCCAGAAATAGAGCAGCATGGACGGTGCGACACCGAAACTGACGAAGTCGGACAGCGAGTCGAGTTCCGCGCCGAATTTGCTGGTGCCATGAAGAAGGCGGGCGATCCGCCCGTCCAATCCGTCGAGGAGGCCGGCCAGGAGAATCGAAATCACCGCCTGGTCCCATTTTCCGTGCAGGCCAAAACGGATCGATGTCAAACCGGCGCAGAGGGCCAGCATCGTCAGAATGTTTGGGATCAATTTGTTGAACGACAGGCCGGAAATGCGCGGCGGACGTCGGTGGGAGAATTTCACCGGGCTTCTCCCTGGCGTGCGGGTTCGGTCGCGGTCAGGTCCGCCAGCACCGTTTCGCCAGCGACCGTCGTTTGGCCAACAACCACCAGCGGCTGGATTGCCTCGGGGAGATAAACATCGACGCGGCTGCCAAAGCGGATCAGGCCGAAGCGCTCACCGGTTCGCACCTGTTGGCCTTCGCCGAGATCGCAACGGATGCGACGGGCGATCAAACCGGCTATTTGCACAAAGGCGATGTTCCGGCCATCGGCAAGCTCCAAACGAACCGCCATGCGCTCGTTGAAGACACTGGCCTTGTCCAGCGACGCGTTGAAGAATTTTCCGGGTGAATAAATCCGTTTCAGCACTTTGCCGCTTATCGGCGCGCGATTCACATGAACATTGAAGACGTTCATGAAAATGGAAATGCGCGTCATTGGCGCATCGCCCATGGCCAATTCCAAAGGCGGCGGCGCGGCGACGACCATTTGCACAACGCCATCGGCCGGGCTGATCACCAAGCCGTCGCGAGATGGCGTGATTCGGTCCGGGTTGCGAAAGAAAAAGGCGCACCAAAGAGTCAACACCACGCCTAGCCATCCCAATGGCGACCATAGCCAGAACAGCAGCAAGGTCGCGGCTGCGAACAGGGGAATGAAACGCCATCCTTCGGGATGAATAGGCATGGCCAGGGATTTGAGGACCGAACTGTCTTGCGTCTGCACGCTTCTATCTCCTTGCGATGCGTCCCATATTAACCGTTTGCGTCGCCTTGGGTAAGGCGAATGGTTTGCTCGATGTTATTCCGTCACCGGATGATCCGGCGTGCGCGGGATGTTTTTTCTGGCGGCCAAGCCGTGATACTCTTCATTTCTTCTCTCGAAAGAGACGGCAAGCGGCGCAAAGGCGGCAGATGCAACATTCGTCCAATCTGATTCTGGGCGGTCTCAAGCTTCCCCTCGATGAACGTTCCGGGGTCGCCGTGATCGAGCGCAAGGACTTCAAATTTCGCTTTGCCTACCGGCAGATAACCTATTCCGTGCATTTCACGACGGCGGGAGGGGTTGCGACACTCGATATTGGCGGCGATATCGGCCCCATGCCTTTCAGTGCCGAATCGGCATTGGCCCGAAGCGAACTGCAGACCGTGCTGGATGCCGCCAACGCGCATCTCGGCGAGGTTTTTCGCATCGATGACGGCCGGATCAAAATGGTTGGCGTGGTCACGGTGACGCCACCGGTCACCGCAGCAGGGATGATCACTTCGATTGCGCATTTTCTACTCAGACGCCGGCCTTATCTGGAAACCATCGCAGTCTTTTTGTTCCCACCCGGAGAGGGACGTGTGTCCGGCGAAGCAGCCTTGCGTCCCGGTTGGCGGGGGGCGGACGTGACCCGC
>DATNIV010000530.1:0-8376 GCA_035604255.1 Telmatospirillum sp.
GTCGCCGCCGTGACGTTGTTCGGCTTGTCTGGCGTCGCGCAGCCGGCCAGAGCCAATGTTACGATCAAAACCGAGATGGTCTTCAACACCAGTTTCGTCGCCATTGTCATCCCGTCCGCATCAGCTTTTTAGCCAAAAAAGAGCATTTCACCACAGAGACACAGAGAGCGCAGAGATTTTTCAAAGTGTTACGGAAACATGAAGGTTCACCCGAAAGGTGACGAGAGCTATTCGACAAAGTCCTTGTTTTTCCTCTGCGTTCTCTGTGGTTCATCTGCCGAATTTAGGCTTGGCGCTCCCAGGAAAAGTGACCTCGACAACGCCTCGGGGCGAGACTATCCGAGGGATCATAAGGTTTCAATGGTCGGTGGTGCCGGCTCGGCTTGTCAGGGGAAGGGCGACAGTCCGAACAGAAACTCATGGCCGCCCAATAACAGAGCATAACTCACCAGGCCGAGCAGAATGGGCGCCCACAGGCGTTTCCACCGCAAGCGCGCCCGGCCGCCGAGGATGGCCAGAAACGGGACATTCGACGTGGTGGCGGCCAGACGCGACCACTGAGCCGGGTCTTCCTTGCGTTTGCGGGCGTCTTGCAAGGTGGTGCCGCCCAAGGCCAAGCCGCCGATGGCGCCGAACAAGATCAGCGAGGTCAGATCGCCCAACGCCAGGATATGGATGATCGCGGTCAGGCCCAATCCCCACATCAACGGGTGACGGGTGATGGCGAACAGGCCTTCCGGCGCGGCCTCGCCCGGGCGATTGTCCATCAAGGTGGGATTGTCGGGGCGCAAGGCGCCGACAAGAAACATCAGGGCGACGGGCATGACGGCCAGCGCCAGCCAGCGGGCGGCGACGCTTTCCGGCCAGAGCGGGAGGAACGGGGCGTTGTGGTAGGCCCAGATCAGAAAGAGCAGACTGGCGGCGGCTGCCAAAGAAAACAGCGCGCGGAAGCGTTGCAGGCCGAGGCGGGCGATCAGGCGCGGGCGCAAGGGCGTGCTGGAAATGCCCAGATGGCCGCCGACGAAAAGAACGGCGGCCACAACCAAAATGATCAGATCCAATG
The DNA here is from genome assembly GCA_035604255.1 of Telmatospirillum sp. Taxonomy (GTDB): domain Bacteria; phylum Pseudomonadota; class Alphaproteobacteria; order Rhodospirillales; family Magnetospirillaceae; genus Telmatospirillum. Next base: position 1,064 of record DATNIV010000530.1, read on the forward strand.
CGTCCATGCCTTTCGCATCCTAGAGCGTATCGTCAGTTGTCTGTAGAGACCGATTGACCGGCCTTTATTGTCGTCATCCCCGCGGAGGCGGGGATCCAGGGTGGTTCATGCGATACCATATACTATCGGAGATAGTCCTTGTCGCGGCATGGATCCCCGCTTTCGCGGGGATGACAAAAAAGTAGCGAAAAAACCGTAACGGACGACACGCTCTATAAAACTTCGTGGAACGGCAGGTTGTGCAGGCGGCAGCAGGCTTCCAGCACGTTCCGCAGCAGAATGGCGATGGTCATCGGGCCGATGCCGCCGGGGACCGGGGTGATGGCGCCGGCGACCTTGACCGCTTCGGCGAAGGCGACGTCGCCGACCAGCCGGGTTTTGCCGGGCTCGGCGCCCGGAACGCGGTTGATGCCGACGTCAAGGACCAGGGCGCCCGGTTTGATCCAATCGCCCTTGACCATTTCCGGTCGGCCGACGGCGGCCACCACGATGTCGGCGCGGCGGCACTCTTCCGGCAGATCCTGGGTGCGCGAATGCGCGATGGTGACGGTGGCCGATTCGCGAAGCAGCAATTGCGCCATCGGCTTGCCGACAATGTTCGAGCGGCCAAGGACGATCGCCCGTTTGCTCGCCAAGTCGCCCAATTCGCGTTTGGCCAGCAACAGGCAGCCAAGCGGCGTGCAGGGCACGAGCGCGGCGCCGCCGGTGACCAGATGGCCGACATTGAAGGGGTGGAAGCCGTCCACATCCTTAGCCGGGTCGATGGATTCCAGGACCTTTTGCGCATCGATCTGCTTGGGCAGCGGCAATTGCACCAGGATGCCATGCACCTTGGAGTCCTGGTTCAACTGATCGACGAGCCTCAGCAGGTCGGTCTCGCTGGTTTCGGCCGGCAGATAATGCTCGAAGGAGGCGATGCCGACTTCGGCGGCCCGCTTGTTCTTGTTGCGCACATAGACCTGGCTGGCCGGGTCGGCCCCGACCAGCACCACGGCCAGGCCGGGGGTCGGCGCGCCCTGGCTTTGCAGCGAGGCGATCTGGGCGGCAACGGCGGTTCGGACTTCGGCGGAGACGGCATTGCCGTCGATGATTTTAGCGCTCATATCTTCCTCACGCAGTCGGTAAGCCAGCGGTGCAGGTCCTCCGCATCGCCTTCGATAAACAGAATTTTGCGCCGATCCGTGGCGCCGGAGGTGATTTGTATGGATCTTTTGGCGAGTTTCCAGCTTTTCGCCAAAAGATCGATCAACGCCTTATTGGCCTTGCCGTCTTCCGGGACGGCGGTCACCGAAACCTTCAACAGGCCTTGGCCGTCGCTGTCGGCGGCGAGGCCCTCGATGCGGTTGCGCGAAGCCTTGGGCGTCAGCTTGACGGCCAAGCGGACGCCGCCGGCGACAAGAGTCAGGGGCAGAAGGGATGGCGATGGCGAGAGGGGTTGGTCAGGTGAGGCCACGGGCGATCATCGGCAGATACATCTGGATCAGCCAGAGGATGAAGAACAAGGCGATCGGCGACAGATCGACGGCGCCGGTGTGGGGCATGATCCGGCGTATCGGCCGCAGGACCGGTTCGGTCACCCGATACAAGGTGTCCATGATCATATAGACGGCGCGATTGCGTGTGTTGACCACATTGAAGGCCACCAGCCAACTCATCACGATGGAGGCCAGAACGACCAGCTTGAGCAATTCGATGGCATAATTGACCACGATGATAAGCGGCATCAGGACGTCTTGCATGGCAAAAGCCTCGTGGGGATACGAACGGAGCGTACCCTAACGGTAGCCGCCCATTCCCGCAAGAGGGGGCGGCGATCGCCCCGGGTGACGAATTCACATGATTGCGCGATTGCGCGGTCTTGACAGCGGCGGTGCCTTTCCCCATTATCCGCCTCCTCATATGGGGCCGTAGCTCAGCTGGGAGAGCGACGCGTTCGCAATGCGTAGGTCAGGAGTTCGATCCTCCTCGGCTCCACCAAAGTTTCCCGGAAAAAACAACGCGTCACACTGCTTAGTGTGACGCGTTGTTTTGCTATTGGATGCCGTCGCGCGCGCTGTACGGCACAGCGGACGAATGCCGGCGGATTGTTCGAGGTTCGCTTGCGCGCCCATATCATTCAGGGGCGAGATCGCGTCGCCAGAAAGCAGCCATTGATACAGGCTCGGTTCGGGCCGGCATTCGGCTGTCACCTGGCGGCGGGGACGTGATGCCGGGGCCCGTCCGGCTCAACCCCGCCCCGCAATGGAGTAAAGGTTATGAAAATTGCCGTCATGGGCGCGGGCGCGGTGGGCTGCTATTACGGCGGCATGCTGGCGCGAGCGGGACACGACGTGGTGCTGATCGGGCGGCCCCAGCACGTCGAAGCAATCGAGCGCCAAGGCCTTCGCCTCGAGACGCGGCATTTCGACGAGCACATCGGCCGGCCCCACCTCACCGCCAGCACCGATCCGGCTGCGGTGGCCGGGGCGCAGTTTATCCTGTTCTGCGTCAAGTCGGCCGACACCGAAAGCGCGGGCATTGCGATCCGGACTCATCTCGATCCCGGTGCGCTGGTCCTTACGTTGCAGAATGGCGTCGATAACGCGGTGCGGCTGCGCCAAGTGATCGCTGCCGACGTCGCGGCGGCCGTGGTTTACGTCGCGACGGACATGGCCGGCCCCGGACATGTCCGCCACCACGGCCGAGGCGAACTCGTGATGGAACCGTCGGGCGCGAGCGAAGCCGTGGCACAGACACTGACCGCCGCCGGCATGCCCACCGAGATCTCGGCGAATGTTCGCAATGCGCTCTGGGCCAAGCTGACGGTCAATTGCGCGTACAATGCCCTCTCGGCCATCACACAACTGCCGTATGGCACACTGACCCAAGGAGAAGGCGTCCGCGCCGCCATGCGCGACATCGTCGCCGAGTGCATCGCCGTCGCGGCGGCAGACGGTGTGACGCTGCCGCCGGACATGGAGGAATCCGTCAGCTGTATTGCGCAGACCATGCCGGGCCAGTACTCGTCCACGGCACAGGATCTCGCGCGCGGCAAGCGCAGCGAAATCGACTTCCTGAACGGCATGATCGTGCGGCGCGGTGAGGCGCTCGGCATCGCGACGCCGGCCAACCGCCTGCTTCACGCACTGGTCAGACTCATCGAAGACAAGGCCGCGGCCGGCGTCTGAGGCGAACTGTGCCCGCAGGCCCCGCCCGGCTCTGCGGGCCAGCCGGCGACCTTGCTCTGGCGGTCGGACCGAAGCCGCCAGTATCAAAGCCCCTGCCGGATTATCATGGGGTCATCTTGCGCCGGGGTCCCTTTTAGACGCCGATCACCCCGGTAACGGCGTCCTTTCCATGCCGAAAGACAGGTCGCGGGGAGGACGCTCCGGACACGTAACGCCGATTGCGGGGCAATGCCAGCGGCCATGGTCTGCCATCTATTCAGGTAAACTACGAAGTTTATCTTTACATATAGCCTTCATAGATGTCATATCGTGAGCATGAAGACTCCAGCAGACACTGCGCAGACCGTTCGCTCCTCCGCCTTGGCGGCGGAACTCCGGGCCTTGGCCGGTAAGTTGAAGCGCCGGCTGCGCGAGCAGGCGAGTTCCAAGGACCTGACCCCCTCCCAGGTCTCCGTGCTTCTCCGCCTGGAGAAGGACGGGCCGGCGACGGCGTCCAGCCTCGCCCGGGCGGAGGGGATGCGCCCGCAATCCATGGGCTCGGTCATCACCGCGTTGCAGGTCGCTGGCTTGGTGAGCGGCGCGCCGGACCCAACGGACGGGCGGCAGACGATCCTCTCGCTTACGGAAGCTTGCCGCCAATGGGTCCAGGAGGGCCGTGCGGCACGGCAGGACTGGCTGTGCCGCACCCTGCAGGCACGGCTCTCGCCGGAAGAACAGGACAAGCTTGTGGAGGCCGTCGCGTTGCTCAAGCGGCTTGTCGACGACTGACGGGCTTGCTTTCGGGCCTGCCGCCCGGCCCAACACGTCGACATTTGAAAGGTGATCGCATGGCGCTGACCGCACTCGACCCCAACACCGCCCTTATCGTCGTCGACCTGCAGAAAGGCATCGTCGGCTCTCCCTTCATCCAACCCTTCGGTGAGGTGGTGGAGCGGACCTGTGCACTGATCGCCGCCTTCCGGGAACGGCGCTTGCCCGTCGTCCTCGTCAACGTCGCTGGCCGCGCACCGGGACGGACCGAACAACCGTCGCGTCAACCGGAGTCGTACCCTGATGGATGGACCGACATCCTCCCCGAACTCGATCAGCAGCCGGGCGATATCCTTGTGACGAAGCGGACATGGGGCGCCTTCGTCCGTACCGACCTCGAAGATCGGCTGAAAGCCCTGGGCGTCACCCAGGTCGTCGTCGCAGGCGTCGCCACCGGAACCGGCGTCGAAGCGACCGCGCGCCAGGCTTACGAGCAGGGGTTCAACGTCACCCTCGCCATCGACGCCATGACCGACGCCCGTGCCATCGCTCACGATTACAGTATCGCCAATGTCTTCCCGAGGCTGGGCGAAACCGGCACGACCCGGGAGATCATCGGCTTGCTCGAAACGAGGAGTGCCTAGGCATGCCGTGGCTTCATCTTGTGTCTTATTTTTTCGGCGGCGGCGTGCTCGCCAACGCCGTTCCCCATTTCGTCAGCGGCGCGATGGGACGACCGTTCCAGACTCCCTTCGCGAAACCTCCAGGGCAAGGCCTCTCGTCTTCGACCGTCAATCTGCTGTGGGGTTTCTTCAATCTCGTCGTTGGCTACATCCTCGTCTGTCGGGTCGGCGATTTCGGATTGCGGAACACGCGTGACGTCGCAGCACTCGGGCTTGGTATCGTCTTGGTCGGATTCTTTTCCGCGCGCCGGTTCGGCCGCTTCAACGGTGGCAATGCGCCGGAGCGTTCATGAGCGTTCCGGCAGCGGGTCTCTTCCGGTCGCTGAAAAGCGTGAACTATCGAACCTGGGCCGCTGGCGCCTTCATCTCCAACGTCGGCACCTGGGTGCAGCGCACCGCCCAGGACTGGCTTGTGCTCACCGAGCTGACCCATCACAACGCCTCCGCCGTCGGTGTGGTCATGGCGCTGCAGTTCGGGCCGCAGCTCCTGCTGCTGCCGTGGACGGGCTTCGCCGCCGATCATTTCAACCAGCGCAAGCTGCTGATCGCCACCCAGGCGACGATGGGCGGCCTCGCCCTGGTGCTGGGAATTCTCACCGTCACCGGCGTCGTGCAGCTCTGGCACGTCTATATCTTCGCCTTCCTGTTTGGCTGCGCGGCGGCATTCGACGCGCCGGTGCGCCAGACCTTCGTCGGCGAACTGGTCGGAGATGCGGATCTGCCGAACGCGGTTGCCCTCAACGCCACCTCGTTCAACGCCGGACGGATGATCGGCCCCGCCGTGGCCGGGCTCGTCATTGCCTCGGTTGGCACCGGCTGGGCCTTTTTGATCAACGGCGCCTCCTTCGTGGCCGTGCTGATCTCCCTCGCGTTCCTGCGTGTCGCCGAGCTTCATCCGAACGCCAGGGCTCGCCGCGCCAAGGGAAGTTTCACGGAGGGGTTGCGCTATGTGTGGGGGCGCGCGGACCTCAAGGCGATTTTGATCATGTTGTTCCTGATCGGGACCTTCGGCCTGAACTTCCCGATCTTCATCTCGACGATGGCGGTCAGCGTCTTTCACGCCGACGCCCGCGGATTTGGGCTTCTGTCATCGACCATGGCCATCGGAACGATTGCCGGGGCCCTCTTCGCGGCCAGCCGGGATAAGCCGCGCTTTGTATCGTTGTTGTTGGGTGCCGGTATTTTCGGCCTTGGCTGCACGCTGGCGGCGCTCGCCCCGAACGATTGGGTCTTCGCCGGCGCGCTCGTCGTCATCGGCGTGGCGGCGCTGACCTTCACCAATACAACGAACAGCCTGATGCAGCTTTCCACCGAGCCCGCCATGCGCGGGCGCGTGATGGCGCTGCGTGTCGCCATCGCGCTCGGGGGCACACCGATCGGTGCGCCGATCGTCGGCTGGGTGGCCGACACGGTCAGCCCGCGCTGGGCGCTGGGCGTCGGCGCGGCTTCGGGTTTTGCCGCGGCCATCGTGGCCATTTATGTCCTGGTTGGGCAGTTCCATCGGCCTCGGCAAAGGAACGCCGCGCCGTGATGTCAAGCCATTCGGCGTCCGGAGCTCTTCCGTGGCCGCTTTCAGCCGCAGCGATCCGGTCCGCGAAGATCCGTCGTTTGCATGGATTACCTGCGGCACGCGGTGCTAAAATGCAGCGGTGAGGCGCCCAAGAAAGACTCTGAGTGGCCCGGATTCGCGACCGCGGGAGATTGGAAACTATGACGTCTGCTATATTTCAGGAGTGGGCAAAGGGATTTGCGGAGCAGGGGCGCGTCATTAAGCAGATAAATTCAAAAGCGTCGATATTATTCAGCGTTCATCCCTTTTTGGAAAGTTTCCTGGGGTGGGACAGCGCGACATTGTCGCATTTTACCGTCTTGGATTGCGTTCCCTTGGCCGATCTGTCCGAGGCTGAGATTCTGTCCGGGAGCGCAAAACTGCGGGGGGTTATTCAGGAGGCCATTGCCGCTTTGGAAGTCGAGGAAGAGCACGTTTCCGCCTTACGGAAAAAAGAACTCGCAAGAAATGCGAAGAAGAATCAGATGGAGTGGCTCTGAGGCGGTACACTATGTATATCTTTAAAAGATTATAACATTATTTATATATGTTTTATGGGGTGGTCTGCTTTATTTTACTTTTGAAAAAGGCGGCTGATATGAGGCCGTAATAACGCAACTGAGTTGGGTGGCCCGTTGGGGGGCGGGATGGCGGTGGGCAGGGCCAATTTTGAAATCCAGACATTCCATAACGGCCATTGGCTCACGGAGGACTACCGCGAGACCGAGCAGATGGCGCGCGCCCACGCCAAGAGTATTTTGGGAAAACCCGATAGCGAAGGCGTTCGCATCGTCAAGAACTGGGAGCGCGCCGATGGTTTGACGACCGAGACCGTCATCCATACCGAGATGCGGGAAGCGACGGCCCCCAAAGTGACCATCGTGCCCATCGACACCTGTCCCTATTGCCGCGAGGCCGTCGACTATTATCGCCTGGAAAGCCGCGCGACGATCAACCGACTGTTTCGCAAATATGTCGATCAGGTGTTCCTGACGCCGACGGAATTGACGCACCATTATAAGTCGCTGAAGAAAATTCAGGAGATCGACACTCTTTTCCCCTTTGCCGTCGACCGCGTTGCCACGATTCAAGCGCGCGAGACCGGAGGAGAGCCCAGGCTTCGTCGCGACGAGATTTATCGCGCCATCGCACAGATCACCGATC
>DATNIV010000531.1:0-4151 GCA_035604255.1 Telmatospirillum sp.
GGCTCCCGAACGAGCCAACAGGCGATCACTGAGTTTCCCCATTCCAATGCACAATATGACAGCGACGGCATATGGAATGGCCGTATAGAGGCCCGTCTTCGAAAGGGTCAGATGTTTCGTTGTCTGCAAATAACTCGGCAGCCAGGTCAGGAAGAGATATTGCGAATAGACATTGCAGCCTTGGGTTAAGGCTAGGCCCCAAAGCGTTTTGGTGCCCATAAGACGCAGCAATCCAACAGGCTGCGACGCGGTATCTGCCCCTTTCGCCCGATCATGTCGTTCGGCCAGGATTTTTTTTCGCTCGTTCTCACCGAGCCAACGGGTTACTTCCGGCTTGTCATAAAACAGTACCCATGCCAGAAGCCAGATGAGGCCCAAGCCACCTGCGCAATAGAAAAGTGCACGCCACCCCCAGGTTTCTATGACGGCGCCGGCTACCAGCGCGCAAAGCGCGGGTCCCGCATACGAGCCACTGTTGAAGGCAGCGGTGATGATGCCCCTTTCACCGGCTGGGATCCATTCGCGGACGACCTTTGCTCCGGAAGGGTTGCTGGAAGCCTCGCCGCCCCCCATGAGAAGGCGGCTCACCAGAAGAGAGCCGAAACTTGTCGAGGCCCCCGTAATCGCCGTTGCCGCCGACCAAATGGCGAGCCCCCATCCCGCGACTTTCTTGGCTCCAAATCGATCGACAAGAAGGCCCATCGGAATCAGGAAAAGCGTATAGGTCCACAGAAACGACGAAAACAGATATCCCTTTGCCACATCATCCAGTTGAAATTCTTTTGCAATCGGACCTATGGCAAAGGAGAGCGTGATTCGGTCTATGTAGTTTATCATCGCAAGAGAAAACAAGAATAAGGCTATCCAGCCGCGTCTGTAACTCATCGCGTCGTCCTCCCTAAGGACTATTGTTGCATTATTGCATTAATGTATTTTTTAATACCTTATACATTCTATGTTTTACTGCGTATTAAGGCGCAGCGCCAGGTTCGGACACCTTGACGGGCATCCGCTCTCTCCATAGCCTTGTTCTCGTTAACGTCACCGATGACGTCGTCATCGGGGGGGTAAAGACCGCTCTATATATTCATATGTTCGGCCAGGTATTATGTGGCGGAGCCACACCGGCTTCACCTTGTCCGCTTCGCTCCAGCGCAGCGGCGACAAAGCCGGTCGCCTTCATGGCCTCGATGAATGATTGAAGATATTGTCTGGCTGCCGGGCGCCCCTTTGGCGTCCCCATCGCCTGTTCGATTGCCGTGAAACGACCATCGATAACGCGGACCCCGTGGTGAGTCCGAGCGTAATGGAGCAATGGCTGCCTCACGCCGGCGGCAGCGTCCAATTCGGCTTCGAGGAATAAATCGACGGCGCCGGGCGACGTGTCGGCCCTGACCAGTTCGGCATGTTTGAGCGTCCGGGTCAGAAAAAGATCGTAGGCAGCCCCCTTACCGACGGCGATCTTTACACCCGGACGATCAAAGTCTTCAATCGCATGAAACGACGAGTCGTCGCGAACGATGTAAGTCCCTTCGATAATGACATAGGGGGCTGTGAATAGGATTTTGGAAGCCCGTGCCGGATCGATGGCCAGGAAAGCCACATCCCACGCATTCGATTCGATCCCTTCGAAAACTTTCCCGGCCGCGTCGTAAGTCTCCAGTCTTACCGGCACACCAAGATGGCGGCCAAGTTCGCGGGCTAAATCGACAGATGCGCCGATCGGTTCACCGTTCCCTTGGCTCTGCTGCGCCAACACCGGATTGCCGAAGTTGATAGCGGCGCGAAGAACGCCGCTTGATGCTAGCTCCTGCAGGACGTCTGGTGATACCGGTTCCATAATGCCCTCCTTAGAGGCTGGGAATACGAACCCAACCCTCCATCAGGCGTCGCGCGGAGCGACTCATCAGGGCTTTGGTCACCACCCACTGGCCGTTTACCTCATGCGCTTCCGCCCCGACGCTCAAGGTCCCGGATGGATGGCCGAAGCGCACGCGGCCGTCGGCGCCCGCTGGACCGACCCGATGGACCAGCGTTCCGGGAATGGCGGCGGCGGCGGCAATCGCCACCGCCCCGGTTCCGGTCATCGCATGATGCAGCGGCCCCATCGAGAAGATGCGGGCCAACACGTCGATGGTCTCGGCACTGATCACTTTGCCGTCCGACGCGGTGTAGGTTGCCGGTTTGGCAACAAACGCCAGCTTCGGACTGTGTGGCCGTTTGGCGGTTGCCTCCTCGGCGCTCGCCACCAGGCCCATGGCGACGGCACCATGGGCCCGAATGGCCTCGGCACGAGCGAGAAGGTCCTTGTCGCCGTTGACGTCGCCTTGCAGTTCGGTGCCACAGAGCCCCAGGCTCTTGGCCTCGACGAAGATCATCGGGATGCCGGCATTGATGAGGGTCGCTTCGATCTTGCCGACACCGGGCACATCGAGCCCATCGACGCGCGCGCCTGTCGGGAACATCGCTCCCCCTTCGCCCTCGCCATCATCGGCACCGGGGTCGAGGAACGCAAGTTTCACCTCCGCGCCGGGGAAAGCCACGCCGTCGAGTTCGAAGGCGCCTTCCTCCAGCACCTCGCCGTCTTTCATCGGTACCTGGGCGATGATCTTCTTGCCGATATTGGCTTGCCAGATGCGCACTTCGGCCATCCCATTGGCCGGTGCGGCCACCAGTCCGGCGCTGATGGCAAACGGTCCCACCGCCGAGGTCAGATTGCCGCAATTGCCGGACCAGTCGACCACCGGTTTATCGATGGAGACGGCACCAAACAGATAGTCGACGTCGCAATCCGCTCGCGCCGATTTCGACAGGATAACCACTTTGCTGGTGCTTGAGGTGGCGCTGCCCATGCCGTCGATATGCTTGCCATAACGATCCGGGCTGCCGACTACCCGCAGCAGGATGCGATCGCGAAAGATCGGGTCCGCCGGAAGATCTCCGGCCAAAAAGAAAACGCCCTTGCTGGTGCCGCCACGCATATAGACGGCTGGGATACGAAGTTGGGTCATGGCACGCTCACGTAGGAATAGGTTGAAAGGATGAGGATCTAAGTCTCAGAGAGCCGCAATTCGTTGGCGATACGAGGCAACAGGCCGCCAGCTTCGAAGACCTGGCGCTCCTCGGAGGTATCGATGCGGCATTTTACGGGCGCACGGCTGACGCTTCCATCGCGCCGGGTAATCTCCAACGACAGAATAACTCCCGGCTCGGGCGCTCCATTCAGACCTTGAATAGTGAAGGTCTCGGAACCGTCGATACCCAGTGTCTTGCGCGTGGTGCCGGCTTCGAACTCCAGCGGCAACACTCCCATGCCAACGAGGTTGGTGCGGTGGATTCGTTCGAAGCCCTCGCTGACCACGACGCGAACACCGAGCAAGCGAACACCTTTCGCCGCCCAGTCCCGGGACGATCCGCATCCATAGTTTTTGCCTGCCACGACGATCAGCTCCTGGCCGCGGGCGAGATAGGTTTCCGCCGCGTCGAACAGGGGCATGACGACACCGTCCGGCTCCAGCCGTGTGATTGAGCCCTCGACGCCGGGCACCATTTCATTTTTCAAGCGATTGTTGGCGAAGGTGGCCCGCACGGCGACGACGTGATCGCCGCGCCGCGTCCCATAGGAATTGAAGTCCGTAGGGGCGATGCCATGAGCCATGAGATATTGACCAGATGCGCTGTCGGGTAAGATAGCGCCTGACGGCGATAAATCGTCCGTCGTCACATTGTCTCCCAGCACCGCGATCGCCCGCATGTCACGTCCGGTCGCCGGTATCGTGAGCGATGTCTGCCAATAGGGTGGACGGCGGATGTAGGTGCTATCTTCCTGCCACGTATAGAGCGGCTCCGCCGGGTCCTTGCCGTCGCCGTTCGAACCTTGATCGAACATCGCGTCATAGACGGTGCTGAATTGTTCGCCACACACATGCTTCGCCAGAACCGCATCGATCTCGGCATCCGATGGCCAAAGATCGGCAAGGGTTACCGGCCGTCCTTTCGCATCCATCGCCAAAGCTTCCTTCTCGATGTCGATGCGAATCGTTCCGGCGATCGCATAGGCGACCACCAAAGCGGGAGACGCCAGAAACGCATCTTTCACCCGTGGGTGGATCCGGCCGTTGAAGTTGCGATTGCCGGACAGCACGGCGGCA
>DATNIV010000532.1:0-4507 GCA_035604255.1 Telmatospirillum sp.
GCCAGACCCTTCTTGGCCTTCTGTCGGCGCATCTGATGGAGCAGCGTCACCAGGATGCGGGCGCCCGACGCCCCGATCGGATGGCCGAGCGCGATGGCCCCGCCATTCACATTGACCTTGGCGGTGTCCCAGCCCAGGTCATGATTGACGGCCAGCGCCTGGGCGGCGAAGGCTTCATTGGCTTCGATCAGGTCGAGATCGTCGATGCTCCACCCGGCCTTCTTCAGCGCCAGGCGGCTGGCCGGAATCGGACCGGTTCCCATGATCTTCGGATCGACGCCCGCCGTCCCCCAGGAGACGATGCGGGCCAAAGGCTCGATGCCGCGCTTGGCAGCGGTCTCTTCGCTCATCAACAGCAACGCCGCCGCCCCGTCGTTGATGCCGGACGCGTTGCCGGCGGTCACCGTGCCGTCCTTGGCAAAGGCCGGACGCAGCTTGGCCAGACCTTCGGCGGTGGTGCCCGCCTTCGGATGCTCGTCGACCGAAACGACGGTGTCGCCCTTGCGCCCCTTGATCGTCACCGGGACGATTTCGTCGGCGAAACGGCCCGCCGCCATCGCCGCTTCCGCCTTTTGCTGGGACGCCGCGGCAAAGGCGTCCTGCATCTCGCGCGAGAGCGACCATTGCTTGGCGACATTCTCGGCGGTGACGCCCATGTGATAGTCGTTGAAGGCATCCCACAGGCCGTCCTTGATCATCGTATCGATGAACTCGGCCGATCCCATCCTGACGCCGTTGCGCAGATGCGTCGCGTGCAGCGACTGGCTCATGCTCTCCTGACCGCCGGCGATGACGATCTCGGCATCATTCATGCCGATCGCCTGATAGCCGAAGGCCACCGCGCGCAAGCCCGACCCGCACACCTGATTGATGGTGATGGCCGAACGCTCGACCGGGATGCCGGCATCGACCGACGATTGGCGCGCCGGATTCTGCCCCTGACCGGCGGTCAGAACCTGACCCAGAATGACTTCGCTGACATCCTCGGGCGCCACCTTGGCCCGCACCAGCACCTCACGGAGAACGATTTCGCCCAAAGCCCGGGCCGACAGCGGGCTGAGCACGCCGTTGAAACTCCCGACAGGCGTGCGGACGGCTTCTGCGATAACGATCGATGACATGTTTCCTGGTCTCCATCTGCTTTATTGGTTTTTGCCGGTTGAGCCGTACTCCGGCGATTCGCCGGAGTACGGTCCTCTTCCTGATTATGCCGCCACGGGCATGACCAGCACCTCGGCGGGAACGATCAGTTGCGCCTCGGTCGCCGCCAACACCTGTTCGACTGTGACGCCAGGAGCGACCTCGCAGAGGACCAAGCCCTCAGCCGTCGCCTTGATGACCGCCATTTCGGTGACGATCAGATCGACCCGGCGCACCGAGGTCAGCGGCAAGGTGCAGCGCTTGAGAATCTTCGGCGCCCCCTTGGCGGTATGGGTCATCGCAACGATGACCCGCTTCGCTCCACTCACCAGATCCATCGCGCCGCCCATGCCGGGCACCATCTTGCCGGGAACCATCCAATTGGCCAGTTGCCCCAATTCGTCGACCTGCAGCCCCCCCAGCACGGTCACATCGAGATGGCCGCCGCGGATTAATCCGAAGGACATGCAACTGTCGAACGCGAACGCCCCCGGCAAGGCACCAATAGGGGCACCGCCGGCATCTGTCAGGTCGGCCGAAGGCAGCGTTCCCTCGGGCAACGCCTGCATACCGACAATCCCGTTTTCCGATTGAAAGGAGACGTCGATACCGACCGGCAGATATTGGGCCACCATGGTCGGCAGGCCGATTCCGAGATTGACCAGATCGCCGTCCTCCAACTCGAGGGCGACGCGGCGGGCGATCAGTGTCTTGTCATCCATTCTTTTTCTCCTGAGACACCAGATAGTCGACGACCACATGGGGGGTGATGACGGAATCGGGATCGATACAGCCGACCGGAACGATTTCCTCCGCTTCGGCGATCACCACGGCTGCCGCCATGGCGATCAACGGATTGAAGTTCCGCGCGGTAAAGGCGTAGGACAGATTTCCGCGGTAATCGGCCCGCTTGGCGTTGACCAGGGCGAAATCCGCCGTGATCGGCAATTCGACCAGATACCGCCGTCCGTCGATGTCGAGCGTCCGTTTGCCCTCTTCGACGACGGTTCCCACGCCGGTCGGTGTCACCACGGCGCCCAAACCGAACCCGGCCGCGCGAATGCATTCGGCCAGGGTCCCCTGCGGAACCAGATCGACGGCAATATCGCCGGCGATCATCTGCGCTTGGGTCTCAGGATTGGTGCCGATATGACTGGCGATCACCTTCTTCACCAGTTTTGCGCCAATCAGTTTGCCGATACCGATATTGGGCCGCGCCGTATCGTTGGCGATCACCGTCAAGTCGCGCTTGCCCTGACGAACCAGTTCATCGATCAGATGATGTGGCGATCCACATCCCATGAAACCGCCGATCATAATCACGGCGCCACTGGGAATGATCTCCACAGCGGATTGAATTGTTGTGAATTTGGTCATCTGCCTACTCTTGGAACGTTATTGAAAACAGGCATTAGTTGAACCGCATGGCGGTGCATATGTATTGAATTTTAGGCTATTTTAGGGACTGCTGGCCAGGTCGTCAACCGTGAAATGCCTCATAATTCGGTTCACGATCGGCGATATGTGTGGAGTGCCAAATAATGGCGTCATGCCCCACGCTTATTCGTGATATACTCAATGTATATACCGATATAAGAACGATGGTCTGCCATGCTTTCATCCAGAAAACTCCAAGTCGAACGCCCTCGATCAGACCTGCCGATGGCCCAAACCGATCCCGGACGAGCGGGAATCCGAGTACTTGGCAAGGCCATCCATGTGCTGTGGTCGCTAGAGAACAATCCAGAAGGGCTTAGCATCAGAGAAATCGCCCAGGTCACCGCCATGCCACGCTCGACCGTGCAACGTATCGTCGCCGCATTGACGGAACAGAACTTCCTAATCGGCATGGCGCAGGGCAAAAGAGTGCGGCTTGGTCCGGCGATCTTGCAGATGGCAGCTCCGCTCGACTTCGACATCACGACAATCATGCGACCATTCCTGCGAAGACTCAGCCTGGAGATGCAGGAAACCATTGATCTCTCAGTCCCGGCAGGCAGTGGCGTCTCCATCATCGATCGGATCAGCGGACATCGCCGCCTGTCCGTCATTTCCAAGATCGGCGAACGCCTGCCCTTACATTGCACCGCCAACGGCAAGGCGATTCTCGCCGCTTTGCCAGCGGACGTTGCGGAACGCAGACTGGCGCGCAGCGTCCAAGGCTTCAGCGCCTTTCCTCTGGCCGACATATCGCGTTTGATGCGGGAAATCGAGACGATCCGACATATCGGCATCGCCTTCGACCGCGAAGAACACGCCATCGGCATTTCGGCGATCGGCACGGCTTTTACCAATCCCTGCGGCGGACTCGTCGCCATCTCGGTCCCAGTCCCAACGACGCGTTTCCGTCGCCAGGAGTCACAACTGGTCGATCACCTTCTTTCCAACCGCCGCCAGATCGTCGCTAGATTGGGCTGAGGCAAAACGGTCAACACCAACGCCCCGTCCCCAAGACGAGGAAGTCGGCCACCAACGTCGCAACCGTCGCCGCCCGTTGGTCGGCACCGATAAAGACCACCCCAACCGCGTGGTCTTGCCGTCGAAAAATCGAAATGATTCTCTCCTTCGAAGAAGGGGGTGACCTCGTCCCCTCCACCCCGCCGTTCGATTATGCGTCGCAGGAGATCGCGACATCGACAAACGCCTTAATATATTGATATTCATATATTTTGTGACAATTGGTCACAACCGGCCTGTTCTCTCCAACAGCAAGCCGAAGCTCCCCCTTTCATCAACTCCGCCATCGCACCACCCCTTTCGGTTGATGACCACCGACACCCCCGTCATTTCGAGTGTCTTATTTTCGAGTTGACCAGTCAGTCATCCCCAACCTAATATAACCTATATTGTGGTTCTTATGTATCACAATGCGGTTAAAAATAGAACCTACCGCACAAAAACGAGGGATCGTTTTTCTCCGATAGGTTCGAAAAGGGAGGCTCAACGTTGTGTGGGCGAACCAAGTACTGTAGCAAAAATTCTCATTAATATCGCCCACAGACAGCATTCGCGTCTCCGAAACAGTAAAATCTTGTTATAGGGGAGGCCATACATGTGGACGGCATTGATAGTTGCTGTTTTATACTTCTTAGTACTTATTGGACTAGCCAACTACTTCCTGCACAGTAAAATCAAGACCATTCAAGATTTTGCCATGGGGGGAAGATCGCTGACCTGGGGGCTCGTCACCCTGTCCCTGGCTCTGATTCCCCACGGTTCGGGCCATACCATGTCCCTTTGGGAATCCTCGGCGGAACTCGGTGCCGCGGTTTATTGGTGGCCGATCATTGTGGGCGGTGCGTTCTTGCCGATCATGATGTTCTGGACAGGCCCTTGGATGCGGGAACTGGGGGTTGAAACCATTCCG
>DATNIV010000533.1:0-6560 GCA_035604255.1 Telmatospirillum sp.
TCGAAGTCGAACTCTTCCTCGAAGCCTTAACGCGTCGGCACGGCTATGACTTCCGGCACTATGCCAAGGCCTCCATGAAGCGCCGGGTCTTGGCCTTGGCGCAGGCCCAGGGGGTGGGCGACATCTCCGAACTCATTCCCAGGCTCCTCCACGACGAGGGATTTCTACCCGAAGTCTTATCCCGTCTTTCCGTGCCGGTGACGGAAATGTTTCGCGACGCCGGCGTTTTTCTTGCCTTGCGACGCGAGGTGCTGCCGATACTGGCAAGTTACCCCAGCATCGCCATCTGGCAGGCGGGCTGCGCCACCGGCGAGGAACCATATTCCCTGGCCATCATGTTGAAAGAGGAGGGGCTTCTTCACAAAACGCAGATCTATGCCACCGACATCAATGATGTGGCCTTGGCCAAGGCCGAGGAAGGAATATATCCGGACGGCGTTATCGCCGCCGGGTCGGCCAACTATCTGGCGTCCGGCGGCAAGGCCTCGCTCAGCGACTATTTCCATTCCGCTTACAAATTCTCCAAGATCAGCGACGAAATAAGACAACGTATTGTCTTCGCCCACCACAATCTGGTGGCGGACGGGGTGTTCTGCGAAATGCACATGGTTGTTTGCCGCAATGTGCTGATCTACTTCGAGCGATCACTGCAGAACCGGGTCGTCGGCCTGTTTCACGAAGCACTGGTGCGCGGCGGGTTTCTCTGTCTGGGCCATCGGGAAAGCCTGCAATTCACCGAATTCGAAAATCATTTCCGTGCCGTCGATCACGCCCGTCGTATCTACAAGAAACAAGGCAGCGGCAAATGACCCGGACGGGGCCGTTCCATTCCGTTGTCATCGGTTGCTCGGCCGGCGGGTTGGACGCCCTGCGGCGATTATTCAGCACGCTGCCGACGGAGCTTCAACTGCGCATTGTGGTGGTGGCCCACACAGGACCCGATGGCGACAGCTTGTTGGCGGAACTGCTTGGAAAAATTTGCCGGTTGCCGGTGGTGGAAGCCACGGAAAAGACCGTGGCCATGGCCGGGCAGATCCATATCGCCCCCCCAGGCTACCATCTGCTGGTGGAACGTGACGGGACGTTTTCGCTGTCGATCGATCCGAAAGTTTGCAACGTCAGGCCGTCCATCGATGTGCTGTTTCAATCGGCGGCCGACGCCTGGGGAAGCGGCCTCATCGGCATTCTTCTGACCGGGGCCAACAGCGACGGCACGGAAGGCTTGCGCAGCATCAAACGCCAGGGCGGCTACACTGTCGTCCAGGATCCCGACACGGCTTTTGCCGACACCATGCCCCGCTCGGCCGTGGCCGCCGGCCTCGCCGATCGCGTCCTGCCGCTGGAAGAGATATCGATCCATCTTTTGACCTTGCCGGGAGCGATGCCGGGTCGGAGCGCGCCATGAAGACGAATGGGTCGGACCAGCCATCTCGCCCCAAAATTCTCATCGTCGACGACTTGCCGGCCAATCTGACGGCACTGCGCAAATTGCTTTCGAAAATCGATGCCGAGGTGTTTGCGGCCTCCTGCGGCAATGATGCGCTCGCGCTCACTCTGGAACATGACTTTTCGCTCATTCTTCTCGACGTTCAGATGCCCGACATGGACGGCTATGAGGTGGCGCAATATCTGCGGGATGAAGAGCGGACCAAAGACGTGCCGATCATCTTCGTCAGCGCCGCCTACAAGGGTGAGTTGAACCGCCTCAAGGGCTATGACGCAGGCGCGGTGGATTATATCGAGAAGCCAATCAACGAGATCGTGCTGCTCTCCAAGGTCAGAGTTTTCATCGATCTGCAGAAAAGTCACGCCCATTTGCAGCACCTTCTCCGTCTGATCGAGGATGCCAACCAACGGCTGAAGGAAGAAATCGCCATTCGGCGAAAAAGCGAAGAGGAAAGCCAGCGTCTGGCGGGAACCGTGTTCACCACCTCCGCCGAAGGCATTCTGGTCACCGACCGGGACGCGAATATCATTGCCATCAACCCCGCCTTCACCAGAATTACCGGCTATGAGTCAGCGGACGTCATCGGGCAAAACCCCCGCATTTTAAAATCCGAATGCCACGACGCCATATTCTACGAAGCGATGTGGCGCGCATTGCTGGACGCCGGCCAATGGCAAGGCGAGATCTGGAACAAGCGCAAGACCGGCGAGACCTTTCCGGAGTGGCTGTCGATTGCCGCCATTTACGAGGCCGATGGCACGATCGACCGATATGTCGCAACGTTCAGCGACATCACCCAGCGTAAGCAGGACGAAGCACAGATCTGGCACCAAGCCAATTATGACTTTCTGACGGGACTGCCCAACCGAGCCCTGTTTCTTGACCGCCTGTCGCGTGCCGTCGCCGACGCCAGACGCGAGAGACACCGCGTCGCACTCATGTTCATCGATCTCGATGACTTCAAATTGATCAACGACACCCTGGGACATTCGATCGGAGATCTGATGCTGAAAGAGACATCGGTTCGCCTTTCGGCCTGTGTTCGCGAAAACGATACGGTGTCCCGGTTGGGCGGTGACGAGTTCACCATTTTTCTCAAAGGGATCGGCGCGGAAGCCGACGCCGCCATCGTCGCGGAAAAAATCATTGAATCGCTCTCTCTGCCGTTTCTGCTGGACGAGAATCAAGCCACGATCAGCGCCAGCATCGGCATCACCTTCTTTCCCGATGACGCGAGCGACGAAGAATCCCTGCTTCGCAACGCCGACATGGCCATGTATCAGGCGAAGGAAATGGGACGCAACACCTATTCCTTCTTCACCAAGGACATGAACGAACGCATTCAGACACGGGCGGTTCTTGGCAACGAATTACGCCATGCGATCGAACGGAACGAGTTTATCGTTTATTATCAGCCGATCTACGACGCTCAAACGCTTCGCCTCGATAGCGCGGAAGCCTTGGTGCGCTGGCGCCATCCAAGGCTGGGATTGGTCCAGCCAAGCGAGTTCATTCCGCTGGCGGAAGAAACGGGACTGATCGTTCCTCTCGGCGAATGGGTGCTCAGAGAGGCTTGCCGCGAAGCCGCCACCTGGCAGTCTCCAGATGGCACACCGGTGGCGATCGCCGTCAATTTATCCTGTCGCCAGGCCAAGCTGGCGCCGCAACAATTTATCCGGCACACCAAGATGGTACTGGCCGAATCCCAACTGCCGCCAAATCTGTTGAAGTTTGAGATTACGGAAAGTTTCGTCATGGAAGAGACGGAAGAGATGCTGTTTTGGTTGAAGTCCCTCAACGAAACCGGCGTGCGCCTTTCCATCGACGATTTCGGAACCGGTTATTCATCGCTCAGCTATCTTCGCCGTCTGCCGGTCGATTTTGTCAAAATTGATCGATCATTCGTCTCGGACGTCGGCAGCAACGCCGACGATGCGGCCTTGGTGCGCGCCATCATTTCGATGGCGCACAGCTTACGCATGGAGGTGGTAGCCGAAGGCGTGGAGACGGTGGAGCAACTGGCGTTCCTGCAATCCGCCGCCTGCAACTGGGTCCAAGGGTATTATTTTCACCAGCCGCTGCCGGCCAAAGAATTCAGAAACCTTTTGGGCGTTCCGCAGAAATAAACGAATCACCTCGTCATCCCCGCTGATCTAGCTAGCTAGAGCGCAGGCGGGGATCCCCGCCTGCGCGGAGATGAGAAAAATAAGTAGCGAAAAATCGTAACTGACGACAGGCTCTGGCGGGTTTTTTGTTTTAACCTGTGTTTTTCACACTCCCGTCGTCGGCACGACGAAATACAGGTTAGTCGAAAAGCCGCCATCTTGAATTTCTGTTGAAACGGGGAAAACGTACTCATGGGGACCGCCGAAAAAATCGTCAAATTCATCACCAAGCTGTTTCCCTTATGGGTGTTTCTCTGTGCGGCCATCGCCTATCTCACGCCCGCGCCGTTCAAACCCTATGCTCCTTGGATTCCTTGGTTGCTCGGTGTGGTGATGCTGGGAATGGGGCTGACGATGAGCCTGGACGACTTCAAGCTCGTCCTCAAACGGCCGAGAGATGTGATCTCCGGTGTCCTCCTGCGCTATGCCATCATGCCGCTGGTCGCCTTCTGCGTCGCCAAGGTGCTCGGACTGTCGCCATCCCTTGCGGCCGGGCTCATCCTGGTCGGCTGCTGTCCGAGCGGTACCGCCTCCAACGTCATGACCTTCATTTCCAAAGGCGACACCGCCCTATCGGTGACGGTTTCCAGCATCAACACCATCCTGGCGCCGGTCGTCACGCCCTTCATTTTCCTGTTTCTGGCCGGCACCATGATCCCGATTGACGCGAGCGCGCTCTTTATCGACATCCTGAAGATCGTTCTCGCTCCCATCGCCATCGGCGTGGCCATCAATATGATGGCCGGCGCCGCGATCAAGAAAATTACCACCTTCGTCCCACTGGTATCGGTGGCGGCGATCATCGCCATCATTACCGTTGTCGTCGCCTTGAGCGCCGCCAAGCTGGCCACGGTCGCCGTCATGGCCTTCATCGCCGTCGTACTCCACAATAGCTTTGGTCTCGGACTGGGTTATGGTGCCTCGCGGGGCATCGGCATGAGCCACAAGAAAAGCAAAGCCATTGCCTTTGAAATCGGCATGGAAAACTCTGGTCTGGCGGTCGCGTTGGCCATCGCCCATCTCGACCCCATCGCCGCTATTCCAGGGGCGATCTTCAGCGTATGGCACAACTTCAGCGGATCGCTGCTGGCCGGCTACTGGGGCGGCCGGGACGACGCGTCGTCCTCTGAAGACGCCTGACATCACGCCCGCAGGCGTGACGCGAAGCGGTTCCGCCAGCCGGCGAACCGCTTCGCGTCTGGTACTTCCCCCTTGCCTTTTCAAGGCCCCTCGACATATCATGCTAACTCGACGCAGCAAACAGGCCACACAGCCTCCCTTAAGCGTTTGATTCATCACAACTCAGATTGCGAGATGACCGCCATGTTGACGCTGACGCTCCCTGAAACGAAGTCCCGTATGAGTGCGCAGAAGGGCGAGGTTCTTCTCGTCACCAATGCGGACTTGCGCGAATCTGCCAATGTCGACTGTTGGCCGGTTCAACAAAAATTCGAGACAAAATTGCAAAATGTCTTGGCCCAGCGTTTCGACATCACCCTGAAGCGGGCGCACCCCGTCAAGGCGGACAGGGGGCACGGATTCATTAGCTGCCAGCGCGAAGGCAGCGATGTCTTCGAAAGCATCGCCCCTGACGCGCCGGTGATCGTTCTGCTGACCGCTTGGCAATATTCCCACCATCTGGCGCCGAGCTTGGTGAAACACCGCGGCCCCGTGCTGCTGCTGGCCAATTTCGACGGAACCTGGCCCGGCCTCGTCGGCATGCTGTGCATGGCCGGCACGTTGACCAGCCTGGGCAAAAGCTATTCCCGCCTCTGGTCGGAAAACTTCGACGATCCGTTCTTCATCAAAGGTCTCGAATCCTGGCTCAAGACCGGAACGATCGACCATGATACCCATTACCTGCGCGCCGTAACCAAGGCGCACAACGTCATGACGACCCCGGCTGGCGTGATCGGGACCAAAGTTGGCCACTACATCCTGGACCATAAGGAAATCATTGGCCTATTCGACAGCTTCTGCATGGGAATGATCAACGGCGTGTTCCCGCAAAAGGCCCTCGCCGACATCGGCATGCCGATGGAAGCGCTGTCGCAATCGGATCTGCTGGTCGAAATGAGCAAAATCCCGACGGCGCTCCGTGAAGAGTGTCTCGCCTGGTACGAAGCGCGCGGCATGCACTTCACCTTCGGCAAGGATCCAGCCAAGGAATTGACCAGGGATCAGGTGCTCGAACAATGCGCCATGCTGATCGCCCTGGGCCGATATGTGCAGCGCTTCGGCCTGTCGGCTGTCGGCGTGCAATACCAGCAAGGGTTGGCGCAGTCCTGTGCCGCTTCGGATTTCGCCGAGGGCGCCATCGGATCTTCCGAGCGCTTCCCCATCCCCGACGCCGAAGGCGCCATCGTCCGTCCCGGCAAGGCCATCCCTTGCATCAACGAAGTGGACATGGGCACAGCCATTCCCCAGACAATGTTATGGCGCCTGCTCGACTCACTTGGATTGCCGACGGAAAGCACGCTTCACGACATTCGTTGGGGAAGTGACTTCGAAGGCACCTTCTATTGGGACTTCGAAATTTCCGGATCCGTTCCCTTTTCCCATATCAAAGGCGGAATCGCCGGAGCGACCGGATACCGGCAACCGCCGATGTATTTCCCCAAGGGTGGATCGACGATCGCCGGACAAGGCAAGGCGGGCACGTTCGTCTGGGCGCGCGCCCACTATGAAGGCACCGAAGTCGTCCTGCACATCGGAACCGGGCATGCCGTCGAACTCCCACCGGCGGAATTCGAACGCCGGCGGCGGGCGACCACCTATGAATGGCCGCTGTTGAATTGCGTCCTCGACGGCGTCGGCCGCGACGATCTGATGGCCGGGCATGAGAGCAATCACATCACCGTTGCCTATGTCGATGAGACTGTCATTCAAGACGTCGTCAGAGCCTTCGTCGCTCAGGCACTGACCCAGAATATGCGCGTTTTTGTGGC
>DATNIV010000534.1:0-3077 GCA_035604255.1 Telmatospirillum sp.
TATGTCTATCAATATGCCACCTCGATCAGCGCCGCGGCCTATTTCGCCGAAGGACTCGAAAAGGGTGACACGACTTTGCGCGAACGCTATTTCGATATGTTGAAAGCGGGCGGTTCAGACGATCCCTATCTGATCGTGAAAAAGGCCGGCCCGGATCTGGCAAGTCCGGAACCCTACCAGGCTCTGGTCAGACGGATGAATCATCTGCTCGACCAACTCGAAACGGTGTTGGCGGAAAATGGTTAACATCGGGGAGACGGTAAAAATTCAAGACGGCACCGATACATTGCATCGCATTTTCGATATCCAGCGACAAGCCTATCTGCGTGAGATCATCCCCGATCAGAAGCGAAGAACAGATCGCCTCGAGCGCTTGGCGCACCTTATCGAGCGCCACGAAAAGGACATCGGTTCCGCCATTTCGGCCGACTTCGGCCATCGCGCGCCTCAGGAAACCCGGTTGACGGAAATATTGCCGGTCATCGGCGCCATAAGGCACGCCAAACGACACCTTGGCCGATGGATGCAAACACGCCGCCTGCGCACCGCCTTTCATTTCCGGCCGGCACGCAATCTGCTGATCCGTCAACCGCTTGGCGTGGTGGGCATCGTCGCGCCCTGGAACTATCCCCTGCAACTCTCCCTTGGCCCGGCCATCGGCGCCATCGCCGCCGGCAATCGGGTGATGATCAAGCCGTCCGAATTGACGCCCCGCTTTGCCAGCCTCCTGCAGAGTCTTATCGCCGCCAATTTCGCCGAGGACGAACTGGCCGTCGTCCCTGGCGACGCGGACTTGGCCAAAGCCTTCGTCGCCTTACCCTTCGATCATCTGCTCTTCACCGGATCGACCCTCGTCGGCCGCCAAGTTGCCCAGACGACGGGCAAGAACCTGACACCAACCACCCTTGAACTTGGCGGCAAATCGCCGGCCATCATTGACGCCTCGGCGAACATCGCCCGGGCCGCCCGCCGGATTGCCCAAGGGAAACTCCTCAACGCGGGGCAAACCTGCGTGGCGCCCGATTATGTGCTGGTGCCCCGCGATGCCGAGGACGATTTCGTCACGGCCTTGCGCGCGGCCATCGGCCGGCTCTATCCCAAGATGATCGACAACCCAGACTATAGCTGCATCATCAACGATCTGCATTTCGCCCGGCTGGAAGCCTTGCTTGACGATGCCCGCGCAAAAGGAGCGACGGTGATAACCGTCAATCCGGGGCGCGAATCCGACGATCCGAACAGCCGAAAATTTCTTCCGACCCTGGTCTTGGACGCGACAGGTGAGATGCGGCTCATGCAGGAAGAGATCTTCGGACCGATCCTGCCGATTCTCGCCTATGACGATCTCACCGACGTCGTCGCCGGCCTGGGTCAATGCGATCGCCCGCTTGCTCTCTATTGGTTCGGCGAGGACCCCGACCAGCGCGAGCGTATTCTCCAGGGCACCATCTCCGGAGGCGTCGCCATCAACGACTGCATCTGGCATGTCGGCCAGGAAGACGCCCCGTTCGGCGGTGTCGGCGCCTCCGGCTCCGGCGCCTATCATGGAGAACACGGGTTCCTCACCTTCAGCAAGGAAAAGGCCGTGTTTCTGCAAGCCCGGCACAGCGGACTCCGCCTGCTGTCTCCGCCCTATGGCCTCTTGTTCCGCATCATCACGGCGATCCTCCGGCGCATCATCTGACGGCACGGAACAAAAGGGCGGGCAAAAGCCCTTCTCCCCTCGTGGGAGAAGAGTTGGGATGAGGGGGCCGTCAACCGATAAGCGGAAGAAAATTCGCGGTTTCGTGCGACGTCCCCCTCACCCTCCCGCTTCGCTGGCCCCTCCCTCTCCCACCAGGGGCGAGGGATTTGAGGTTGATGATCGCACCAACCTGTCTCAGAAATAAGATTTTGTCTTGCTGGTGAGATTTCTTTGTGGATATAGTTTCATAGGCCTAAAGGTTTAGCCTTTTCCGCGTATATCGCTGGACTCAGGAATGAAGGGGGACTCTGCCTTGAGTGACAACCGAACCGCTGCCGCCGAAACATTCGTTTCGGTCAACCCAATCGCCGTCGATAGCAAAGCCAGGAAAGCGCTGTGGGGATCGGCGCTCGGCTATGCCATGGATGGGTTTGACTTGCTGATCTTGGGGTTCATGCTCAAAGCGATCTCGAAAGATCTCGCGTTGACTCCGGCCCAAGGCGCGTCCTTTGTCACGGCGACCCTGGTGGGC
This sequence comes from Telmatospirillum sp., assembly GCA_035604255.1. Lineage (GTDB taxonomy): Bacteria > Pseudomonadota > Alphaproteobacteria > Rhodospirillales > Magnetospirillaceae > Telmatospirillum. The sequence continues at coordinate 2,217 of DATNIV010000534.1, forward strand.
GCGGTGCTGGGCGGCATCGGGTTTGGCATGCTGTCCGATCGCTTCGGCCGCGTCCGCGTCCTCACCTGGACGATCGTTATCTTCGCGGTCTTTACTGGTCTATGCTCTTTCGCCCAAGGTTATTGGGACCTTTTGTTCTATCGCACGATTGCGGGGCTTGGCCTTGGTGGCGAGTTCGGAATCGGCATGGCGCTGGTTGCCGAAGCCTGGCCGGCGGCCAAGCGCGCCCGGGCGTCGTCCTATGTCGGACTTGGCTGGCAGCTTGGCGTTCTGTCGGCGGCGGTGGTGACTCCGATCCTGCTGCCGGTGATTGGTTGGCGCGGCATGTTCGCGGTTGGCATCCTGCCGGCCATTGCCGCCTATTTCATCCGTCACTCGCTGCATGAACCGGAGATTTTCGTTGCGAAATCCCAGCATCGGCCGAAAGAGTCGTCCTTGCGCCTTCTGGTCAAGGACGTCCCGACCTTCAAGCTCAGCCTGGGCATGGTCATCCTCTGTTCGGTGCAGAATTTCGGCTACTATGGCGTGATGATCTGGTTGCCGAACTATCTGTCGACGCGCTTTGGCTTTGCGCTGACCCAATCCGCCGTCTGGACGTCGGTCACCATTGCCGGCATGGCGTTGGGCATTTTCCTGTTCGGGCACATTGCCGATCGGATCGGCCGCCGCCCGGCCTTCTTCGCCTATATGTTGGGCGCCGCCATCATGGTCACGGTCTATTCGCGCCTGACCGACCCGATCGCCCTTCTCATTGGCGGTGCGGTGATGGGCTTCTTCGTCAACGGCATGCTGGGTGGTTATGGGGCTCTGATGAGCGAACTGTATCCGACGGCAGCCCGCGCCACGGCGCAAAACGTGCTG
>DATNIV010000535.1:0-3429 GCA_035604255.1 Telmatospirillum sp.
CAAGATATTGAAATCTCAAGGTCCGATGATCAATCTGGTGGTCGGATCGGTCGATAGCTTCAACACGGTGGTCCTGCCGGAAGTCTATCGCGCTCTCAACAGCCATCAGCCACCGATCAGACTGGATATTCGCACTCTTCATTCCATAGAGATCTATTCCGAGGTTGAAAAACGGCAAATAGATGTTGGTTTTGCCGTTCGCGACATTGTCTATCCCAATGTCAACGTAAAGAAATGCTTTTCATCTCCAATGGTTGTCCTTTGTGCGAAGTCCATCAGTTCACCGTTTTCAACGGATATGGTGCATCCGTCGGCGTTGGATCCGAACCATGAGTTGGTAATGCCCTGGGGACGGAGTTTCAGCAATTGGCACGAACATTGGTGGGATCCGTTGTCTCCGTCCCGGATAAAATTAGATAACACACATATGCTCATGAACCTTCTGCAAGACCCCAAACAATGGACCATCGTCCCAATGTTTCTTGCCAATGCCGTCAAGGCGAAAGGTAGCTACAGGGTCTATCGTCTCGCGGAAAATCCACCGAATTATACGTGTTATAGAATTACCCACAAGAATCCGACCAGTGTCAATTTGATGGCGTTATCAATACTGGATAGTTACTTCGGATTGCGTGCGGCGGAGGAGATGAGTGAATTGGACGTCGCGGCCGAGACGACGTCCTAAAATCCGTTTAGTCCGACCCGACAACGATCGTTTGCACGCCCGCCGCCTTGATGGCGGCGAGCTCGTCGGGATTGGCCGAGGGGTCGGTGATCAGGATCTTGACCCCCAGCAAGGGGACGCTGGCGAAATTGGAGGTGACGCCGATCTTCGAGCCGTCGGTGACCGCGATCACATTGCCGTTGCAGCGTTCGGCCATCAGCCGGTTGATGGCCGCCTCCGGATAGACCGAGGTGGTGAGGCCGGCGCGCGCGCTGACGCCATTGGCGCCGAGGATGCAAATGGAGGCGTGGATTTGCGACAGCGTCAAGGTGGCCAGATCGCCGAACAACGAGCGCGATTTCGCGCGATATTCGCCGCCGAGCAGGATGAGTTCGATGTCCGTGCCGTTCACCTCATTGGTCGCGGCGGCGTTGTTGGTGACGACGCGGACGTGGGCTTGCGTGATATGGCGCAGGACGGCAAGCGTGGTGGTGCCGCCATTCAAAAGGACCGTGTCTTCGCTTTTCACCAATGCGGCGGCGGCTTCTCCGATGGCGTCCTTCTCCTTCGCGTGGAGGTAGGGTTTTTCCTCGAAGGAGGTTTCTTCCGGTCTCGGCCGCGCGATCCAACGCGCTCCACCGTGAAAGCGTTCGAGCAATCCTTGCTCGGCGAGTTCATCAAGGTCGCGCCTGACCGTGATCTCGGAGACCTGGAATGTCGCGGCGAGTTCGGAAATGCGAATCGAATCTTGCCGTTCCAGCTGGGTCAGCAGCCTTTGGCGTCTTTGTGAGGTGACGCGTACCGAGCCCTTCATGGTCAGATCCCGATCCCATTGTTCAAAAAAACCACTCGACCGATGCGTTTCATATCAAATGAGTCACATATCGTCGCAACCGGTCACCGATAATACCGTCCTCCCGGTCGTGTCTCCAAGCGCGAAGAGAACGCTGGAACAGTGCTTTTTCAAGCGATTAGCGCAAACGGCATGGGAATGACGGTCTCACGGTCGGCCAAGGACCCCGTTCATCGCCGTTTCCGCCACCCGGAAGGCCTCCGCGGCTGTCGAGGCGGCGAGGATGCCTTGTGCAGCCGCCCGCGCCTTTCCCATGGTCGTGGCGCGGATGATTCGCTTGATGCGGGGCAGGGACTGGGCGCCCATGCTGAACTCGTCGAGACCAAGGCCCAACAGGGGAAGGGCCGCCTCTTCGATGCCGGCGAGTTCGCCGCACATGCCGACCGGGATATCGGCCGCCTTTCCCGCGTCGATGACCAGGGCGATCAGTCTCCACACCGCCGGGTGGAAGGGTTGGTAGCAGCGGGAGACCCGTTCGTTGCCGCGGTCGGCGGCCAGGGTGTATTGGGTGAGATCGTTCGAGCCGATGCTGAAAAAATCGACCAGCTTCGCCAGTTTGTCGGCGATCAGGGCGGCGCCGGGTGTTTCGATCATGATCCCGGTCTTGACGTCGCCGAAGCGCCGGCCTTCCCGGCTGAGGGCTTCCTTCGTCTCGTCCTGGATGACTTTCAGCTGTTCGACCTCTTCGAGGGCGGAAATCATCGGATACATGATCCACAGGTCTCCCTCCGCGGCGGCGCGCAAGGCGGCGCGCAGTTGGGTGCGCAGGATGTCCTGGTTTCCGTCCTCACGGTAAAGGCACATGCGAATGCCACGCCACCCGAGGAAGGGGTTGTCCTCTTCGGGGAAGCGGATCGCGGCGACCGGTTTGTCTCCGCCGATATCCAAGGTGCGGAGAATGACCGATTTGCCTTTCATGGCTTTGACGACCGTCGCATAGGCCTTGAACTGCTCGTCTTCGCTGGGCAAGGTCGGGCGGTCCATGAACAGAAATTCACTGCGATAAAGCCCCACGCCGTCCGGATTCCAGGGGAGGGAGGCGAGGGCATCGGCCGGCGTTCCGATATTGACTCCCAATAGAACGGTCGTGCCATCGGTCGTCGTCGCCGGAAGCGTCGCCAAGGTCAGCATGGCCTCGCGGTCGGCCAAATAGGCTTTGCGGCGCGCGGCGTAATCGGCTGTCACGGCATCGTCGGGATCGATGACGATATCGCCGCTGCGTCCATCCAGAGCGATCATGACGCCGTCCTCAACCGCGTCGAGCAGACCGGCGCAGCCGACCACCGCCGGCAGTTCGAGGGTTCGCGCCATGATGGCCGAATGGCTGGTGCGGCCTCCGGTTTCGACGGCGAAACCGCCGACGCGGCCCGGCGTGATCTGAGCCGTGTCGGATGGTGTGAGATCGCGGGCGACGATGATCGCGCCTTCGGGCACCGTGGCGAGACTGACGAAATCGACCGAAGCCGTGGCATAGATCAAACGACGGCCGATATCGGCCAGGTCGTCGGCTCGTTCGCGCAGATATTCGTCTTCGAGCTCCAGGAATTCCTTGCGTTGCGCGTCGACGACGTCACGAACCGCCGCCAGCGCCGAGCGGCCGGCCTCGATCTGCGCGAGAATCTGGAATTCCAGATCATCATCCATAAGAATCTCAAGGTGACCTTCGAAAACGCCGGCGAGATCGTCGCCTTTTTCGGCGCGCACTTTTTCGATCAAGACGCAGAGCCCATCCCGCGCCCGGAGGCGCCCGGCCAGAAAAGCCGCCGCTTCCGCATCACGCCGATCCGCCGTCACCGGTTCCTCGGAGATATCGAGACGCGGCAGCGTATAGACAAAGGCGGGGCCGGCGATCACGCCCGGCGAGGCGGCGATTCCCTTGAGCGCGGCCATCACTCACTCCGTCAAAGAGGCG
>DATNIV010000536.1:0-7656 GCA_035604255.1 Telmatospirillum sp.
CGCCCAGGCCGTAAGCCGTCGCGCTCAGGCCCAATTCGGTCTGCAACTGGAATTTGGCGAAGCCGATATTGATGCGATCGAAAAATGCGAAGAAATAACACACCATGATCAGCGGCATGAACCGCCACGCCACCTTGTGGACGATCGATAGTTCCGTCGGTTCGCTGCTCTCTTTCATTTTTTACGGTCCTCCCCATTTTTTTGGTCGTCGCCCTCGCGGTCAAGGCTCGCGGGATCGACATCTTTATTTTCGCCAGATGGCGGCTTCGGTCTTCATAACACGCCGTCTCGCTGCAATTGATCGATGTCCGCCACGCTCATTCCCAATATCTCGCCATAGATCTCATGATTGTGTTGCCCGAGCTCAGGCGACGGTGTGCGGATCGAGGGCGGCGTCGCCGTCAATTTGATATGGGCGCCGGTCAAGGTCAAAGGGCCGGCCTTGGGGTGATCGATGTCGACGAACATCTGGCGCGCCTTGGCGATATGCGGATCCTTGACCAGGCGATCGATCGTATTGATGGGAGCGGACGGCACGCCGGCCGCCAGCATCAATTCGACGACCTCGTCGACACTATGCCGGCTGGTCCAGTCTTCGACGAGTGGTTTGATTTCGGCATGGCGCTGGACGCGTTTGGCATTGGTGTCGAAGCGTGCGTCGTCCACCAGATCCTGGCGCCCGATCACCTGGCAAACCAAATGCCACAATTTGTCGTTGGCCGCGCCGATCACCATACTGCCGTCATTCGCCCGAAAGGAATCGTAAGGGTAGCAGGACTCATAGCGATTGCCGATGCGGTCCGGCAACCGGCCGTCGGTCAGATAGATCTGCGTGATGATCTCGAGGCTGGCCACCACCGAATCGACCAGAGCGACGTCGACCTTCTGGCCTTCACCGGTTTGATCGCGATGACGCAACGCCGCCAGGATGCCGATGGTGACGGAAAGTCCGGCCAACACGTCGCCCATGGCGGTCCCCGATCGCGTCGGCTCGCCGCCCGGCCAACCGGTCGTGCTCATCAAGCCGCCCATGGCCTGTCCGATGATGTCGTAGCCGGGCCGCAGGCGATAGGGCCCGGTATCGCCAAACCCCGAGACCGCGCCATAGACCAGCCGCGGATTGATCGCCTTCAGCGTCTCATAGCCCAGGCCCAGCTTGTCCATCGTGCCCGGACGATAATTCTCGACCACCACGTCGGCGGTTTTGATCAGTTCGAGAAAGATGTCGCGGCCTTTGCCCTTGAGATTGAGGGTGACGCCCTTCTTATTGCGGTTCAGATTCATGTAATAGGCGCTCTCGCCGTTGCGGAAGGGCGCAAAATGCCGCGAGTCGTCGCCTTTGCCCGGCTCTTCGACCTTGATGACGTCGGCCCCCATGTCGGCCAGCATCATGGTGCAGAACGGCCCGGCCAGCACCCTGGTCAGGTCGATGATGCGCAAGCCCGCCAGCGCGCCCCGGCCGCCCTCCGCTTGCGGCGGATCCCCCTGCTGGTTGTTCATCGTCACGATCCTTCGTTCTCAGTTAAAAGTCCCTCTGCCTTAGCGGGCCCTCCGGCCTCTTGGCCGCCGCCTCAATGGCGGCTGGAAAGGAAATCAGCGCCCATTGAGGGCGCGGCCAAGGGCTCGGAGAGCCCGCCCGGCGAGGGACAAAAAGAGCTAGGGCACGGATGCAGATCCGTGCTTTTGCCGGCGCGCGCCACCTGTCCGGGCACGTCATGACCGAGCAAGGCCGGCATTTCGCGCGCCAACGGCAACAACGCATCGACGTCGACACCGGTGGCGACGCCACAGCCTTCGAGCATATGCACGGTGTCTTCCGTGCAGACATTGCCGGTAGCGCCGGGAGCGAACGGACAGCCGCCGATCCCGCCGAGCGAGCCGTCGAAGCTGTCGATGCCGACGGAGAGCGCGGCCAGAACATTGGCCAGACCCATGCCGCGCGTGTTGTGGAAATGCAGCGTCAGCGGCACCTTCGGGAAGGCCTGCCGAACGGCGCGACAATAGGTGGCGACTTGGCGCGGAAAGGCCATGCCGGTGGTGTCGCACAGAGCAAGGCCATCCATCCCCAGCGCCAGATATTCTTCGGCCGCCCATAGGACGCGGGACAGCGGTTGAACGCCCTCGAAAGGACAGCCGAAGGCGGTGGCCAACACGCCGTTGACCTTGACGCCGCGACCGGCGACAGTCGTCATGACGGCCCGAAAGGCGGCCAGCGACTGAGCGCAAGTCATCCGCATATTCGCCAGGTTGTGGCTCTCGCCGATCGACATGACCAGATTGATCTCGTCGGCGTTCGCCGCCAGAGCCCGTTCCGCCCCTTTGTCATTGGGTACCAGGGCGGAATAGACGACGCCGGGTTGACGCGTGATGCCGGCCATGACCTCGGCCGCATCGCGAAGATTGGGAATGGCTTTGGGCGAGACGAAGGAGGTCACTTCGATCTTGGCCACCCCGGTCCGGGACAATTGGTCGATCAGACGGATTTTATCGGCTGTCGGAACGAAGCGCCGTTCACTTTGGAAGCCGTCGCGGACGGACACTTCATTGATGAAGACCCGCGACGGAGCATCGCGAAAAAGCATGAGGACCCCCTTCGCAAGACCGCCGCAACAGGCGGTCGATTACGTTTGAACAAACAGGTTCCTTCCGCCGTCACGTCAGCCGAAAGACCGTATTTTCACGAATTATTCGGAATGTCCGCCAATAACGGACTAATCAGATATCGGGATAACTTGTGAGTATTTTTTCCATGTTTCCTCTGACAACGTTTTTTCGTTTTTATTCATTGTCATGATGAATATGGATTACAGAGACGTCCAATCGTCTTCCATCAACCAACGTTCTCCATTGGAGAACGCTGTCCGACCGCCGCCAAATGATCGAGCATCATTCGGGAACAAGGCGCCAGCGAACGATCGCTCCGGTGGACGAGCACCAGTTCCCGCTGCGCCCAGTCGTCGGTGAGCGGGATCGCCTGCAAGCCGAGCGGACGGCCCATCACGTCGAAGGCGCGATCCGGCATCAGGCCGATGCCGAGGTTCGCCTGAACCATCCGGCACAGGGCATCGAAACTCGGCACATGGATCTTCAGTTTCAAGGGCAAATCGATCTGTCGGGAGGCCATCACCGAGCGGGCGAAGATGGTGCTGTCGCCATGCAGGCCCACATAGTCGTAGGCCAAGGTCTGGCGGAACGCCACGGACGGTTCTTTCGCCAGCGGATGATCGGGCCTTAAGACCACCAGCAGATGATCCTGATGATAGGGCACGCGGGCGAGATGGCGCGTGTCGGTCTCGCCGGCGCAGATACCGATATCGGCTTTGTCGTCCTCGATCTCATCGACCACGCGCCGGCTCGGCCGCTCCGCCAGATCGACCTTGATCTCCGAATGGCGGGTCAGAAAATTTTCCAGATCCTCGGGCAGAAACTGAACGATCGACGAGATGTTCGCCACCATACGCACATAGCCGCGCACGCCCTTGGCATATTCGCCCAGTTCGATACCGATGTTGTGCACATTCTGGATCATCCGCCGGGAATGATAGAGCATCGTCTGCCCGGCCGACGTCAACGTCATGCCCTTGGCTTGGCGGACGAACAACGCGACGCCCAAGGCCGTTTCCAATTCGGCCAGGCGCTTGGAGACGGCCGACGGCGCGATCGCTTCGCGCTCGGCGGCGCGGGTCAAGGTTCCCTCTTCGCAAACGGCGATGAACAGTCGCACCGTCAGGATATCGAGATCGCGAAGAAGGCGTCTGTTCACCGCCGGCCTCTCCTTGTCAATCGCTGCTACCGGCCGGCCCGGTCGCGCAAGGCCACCGCGCAGGCCTCGATGATGGCCCCGGTATCAATCCCGTAGGCCCGGTAAAGATCCGGAATGTCGCCGGACTGGCCGAAGCGGTCGACCCCGAGAGCCCGGCTGGAAAAGCCGCCGATGCTGGCCATCCAGGACAAGGCAGCGGGATGACCATCAAGCACGGTGATCAAGGCAGCGCCTCTTGGCACCGCTTCAAACAGGCGTTCGGCATGGGACCGGCCCGGCGAGCCCAGCAGTCGGGAGATTTGCCATTGGCTGTGCAGGCGATCGGGAGAGGTCACGGCGAGCAGGCCGGCGCCTGGAATTTCCTCGCGAACCGTCTCGAAGGCTTCCTTCGCTTCGGGCGCCATGACGCCGCAATAGGCCAGGACCAATTGACAGTCCTGACCCGGCGGCACCACCCAATAGGCCCCCTCGATGACGTCGCGCATCAAAGCCGCCGTCATCTCGCGCTTGATTTGTGTGAGGGCGCGCGTCGACAAACGCAGATAGACCGAGCAGCCGTCCGGCTTTTGCATATGCTCGAAGCCCCAGCGCATGATCGCCGCCAGTTCGTCGGCATAGGCCGGCTCGAAATAGATCAGTCCCGGCTGCCCCATGCCGATCAGGGGCGTCGAGATGGACTGATGCGCGCCGCCTTCCGGCGCCAGGCTGATTCCCGAGGGGGTTCCCACCAACATAAAACGGGCGTCCTGATAGCAGGCGTAATTCAGCGCATCCAGACCCCGCGCGATGAACGGATCGTAAAGCGTGCCGACTGGCAACAGGCGCGTTCCGAACAAGGGGGCCGCCAGCCCGAGAGCGGCCAGCAGAAGAAACAGATTGTTCTCGGCAATCCCCAATTCGATATGCTGACCGGAGGGCGACATCGCCCATTTCTGCGTGGACACCACATGGAGATCGCGGAAGACATCGGGCCGCTGCGCCCGATCGAACAAGCCGCGGCGATTGACCCATCCGCCCAGATTGGTCGACACCGTCACATCGGGCGAGGTCGTCACGATGGCGCGGGCCAGATCCCCGTCGCCACGCGCCAACTCCGCCAGAATCCGGCCGAAGCTCTCCTGTGTGGAGATGCTGTCCGCCACGTCGATGGAGAGGCTCGCCGGCACGGCAATGGCCGGCGGCATCTCCTGGTAAGGCCGTCGACGGCTCGGGCCGGCCTCGGCGACAAAGGCACGCAACCGATCGGCCTGATCCGGAGAACAGGAAAAGACGTCCCACTCGTGACCGTCGGCGATCCCCAGACTGGCCTTGAACGCCTCCATCTGATCGGGACTGAGCAATCCGGCGTGGTTGTCCTTGTGACCGGCAATCGGCAATCCGTATCCCTTGACGGTGTAGGCGATGAACACGACCGGGCGGTCATGGTCGATGGATCGGAAGGCGTCCAGAATGCCTTCGAGGTCGTGCCCCCCCAGATTGGTCATCAGTTGCGCCAAGGCCGGATCATCATGGCGGGCCAGAAGCGCCGCGATCCCGGGCAAATGACCGATATCGCGGGTCAGCGCCTCGCGCCAGCCGGCGCCCCCTTTGTAGGTCAGGGCCGAATAAAGGGCATTGGGACAGTTGTCGATCCATTGGCGCAAAGCCTGTCCGTCCGGTTCGGCGAACGCCGCCTCCAGCCGTTTCCCATATTTCAAGGTGACGACCTGCCATCCCATCGATTCGAACAGCGAGGTGATGCGCCCTTCCAGGCGGTCTTGCACCACCGCGTCAAGGCTTTGCCGGTTGTAATCGATGATCCACCAGACATTGCGGATATCGTGTTTCCAGCCTTCGAGAAGCGCCTCGTAGATATTGCCCTCGTCCAATTCGGCATCGCCCACCAGGGCGATCATGCGGCCGGGCCGGCTGCCTTCCGGCGCCAGGCCTTTCATGAACAGATAGTCCTGGACCAGACTGGCAAAGACCGTCACCCCGACGCCGAGACCGACGGAGCCGGTGGAAAAGTCGATGTCGATGGCGTCCTTGGTGCGCGACGGATAAGACTGCGCGCCGCCGATCGCGCGAAAATTCTCCAACTGCTCACGCGTCTGGCGCCCCTCGATATATTCGATGGCGTGCAGAACCGGACTGGCATGAGGTTTGACCGCCACCCGATCCTCAGCTCGCAGCACGCCGAAATAAAGAGCCGTCATCAGGGTCGTCGCCGATGAACAGGACGCCAGATGTCCCCCGACCTTGAGACCATCGCGTTTGCGTCGCAGATGGTTGGCATGGTGAATCATCCAGGACGCCAGCCATCGCGCTTGTCGCTCCAACGCGCCGAGACATTCGATTTCGTCGGATGCCGTCTTTTGAGCGATGGGAAGTGTATTGCCGTCGGCCATGGAGATCACCTTTTCCTGATGGTCTCCTATTTTAGAGCGGCCGAACCAGCATGTCCTTGCGTTGCCCCCCAGAAGAGTCGAACCTGACGCAATGACTTTCCATGAATAGATATCTTTGTGGTGAAAGATGCCAAAACGCTCGCTTGACGCCATCGACTGCCGCATTCTCGCCGCCCTGCAGGAAGATGGCCGGATGTCCAATCTCGACCTCTCCGACAAGGTTGGCCTGTCGCCCTCGCCTTGCTCGCGGCGCGTCCATCTTCTCGAATCCGAAGGCTTCATCCGCCGCTATGTGGCGCTGCTCGACCCCGCCACCATCGACCTGCCGGTCCATGTGTTCGTCAACATCACGCTGGAAAAGCAGGTGGAGGCCAGTCTGGAGCTGTTCGAACGCACGGTTTTGGAACGCCCGGAGGTGCTGGAGTGTTATCTGATGACCGGCAGTTTCGACTATCTGCTGCGCGTCGTGGTCTCCGATCTGGCCGCCTATGAACGCTTCGTTCTCGACCATCTGACGCGCATCCCCGGCGTCGCCAGCATCAAGTCCAGTTTCGCCCTCAAGCAGGTGCAATATCGGACCGCGCTGCCGCTGGGGCATCTGGCGTAAGAGCAGCGACGCGAGGAATCGGTATCGGCCACGACGGTGGCCGCGCGCGATCGTTCGCGCGGAAGCCAAGGCGGACCGAGGTCCGCCGCCCGGCGATTGAGGGGGCAAGACTCAGTTGGTCGATAACACCAGATTGCGGACGATCGGATAAATTTGATGATCCCACCGCTTCCCGTTGAAAACGCCATAGTGACCAACCCCGGCCTGCATGTGATGGCGCTTCATATGGGGCTTGAGCCCGGTACAGAGATCATGCGCGGCGGATGTTTGACCTAACGCGCAGATATCGTCGCGCTCCCCTTCGACGGTGAGCAAGGCGGTTCGTTGAATGCACCCCGGATCGACGGGACGCCCGCGGAAGGTCAAGGTGCCCTTGGCCAAACGCGCTTCCTGAAAGACGATCCGCACCGTTTCCAGATAGAAATCCGCCGGCAAATCGAGGACGGCGAAATATTCGTCATAGAAGGAGCGGATGGCCTCGGCTTGATCGGCCTCCCCCTTGACCAGATGATCGAACAACTCGCGATGCGCCTTCAAATGGCGCGAGAGATTCATCGACACAAATGCCGAAAGCTGAATGAAGCCCGGATAAACCCGGCGCCCTGCTCCTGGATGCGGCCAGGGCACCGTGGTGATCAATTTTTGTTCGAACCATTCGATGGGTTGGCTGGTCGCCAACTCATTGACCTTGGTCGGGTTGACGCGAACATCGACCGGACCGGCCATCAAAGTCATGCTGCGCGGTTGCGCCGGATGGTGGTCCGCAGCCATCACCGCAACCGCCGCCAGCGCCTGGACGCAAGGCTGACAGATGGCGAGCAGATGCGCGCCGGGGCCCAGCACTTCTAGAAATTGAATGACATGCTCGACATAGTCGTCAAAACCGAAGACACCATGCG
>DATNIV010000537.1:0-2860 GCA_035604255.1 Telmatospirillum sp.
GCCCCCGCGCCGTGTGGACGATCGCACCGGTCGGATCGACACACCGCGCCCCACCGACCACCTTGGCGATCGGCACGTCGACCACACCGCGATCTTGCCAGGCAACCATGCGATTGAATTTCCCCTTCGCCACCAAATCGACAGCATGAACCCCGAAATTCGACGCCAGCAGACGGTCTTCCATCGAGGGTTGCCCGCCGCGTTGCACATGCCCCAAAACAGTAACGCGCGACTCGACATTGACTTTTTCGGTGATCCGCTCGGACAGGTAATGCCCGATACCGCCGTAGCGCGCCTGCGAACCACCCCAGGCGACGGTCAAACGCTCCCCGGTTTCGGTCTTGCACCCTTCCGCAACAACCACCAGAGCGTGATTGCGCCCCTCGCGCCGAACCTCTTCGATTTTTCGGACGATGCCGTCCAGGGTATAAGGAATCTCCGGGATCAAGATGATGTCGGCACCGCCGGCAATGCCGCCCGACAGGGCGATATGACCGGCGTCACGCCCCATGACTTCCAAAATCATCACGCGATGATGACTGGCGGCCGTCGGCTGCAAGCGATCGAGCGCATCGACAACCACATTGACAGCCGTCGTAAAGCCAATCGCGAATTCCGTTTGGTGAACGTCGTTATCGATGGTCTTGGGAATCCCCACCATCGGCAAGCCACCCTGCTTGCAAAGTTTATCGAGGATCTTCAGAGACCCGTCGCCGCCGATGACGATCAAGGCGTCGAGGCCAAGCATGTGGAATCCCTCGACGAAATCACCGGACCGGTCTTTCAGGGAACCATCCGGCATCGGAAAGGCGAACGGGTCGCCTTTGTTGGTGGTCCCCAGCATGGTGCCACCCATCCGCAGCATGTTCCCACTGAGCAAATCCAGGGTCAATTCCTGGTATTCGATCGGACGGTTCATCAACCCCAGCGTCCCGTCCTTGATACCATGCACCGTCCAGCCATAACTGTAGATCGCGCGATGCACCACAGCACGGATCGCCGCGTTCAAACCGGCGCAATCTCCGCCACTGGTCAGGACTCCCAGCCGATGCACTTTTGACATGGACACACCCTAATTGGTTTTATCCGGACACCCAAACATGGCATACCGTTTTCGACTTCATTCTGCTAGTGTCAAACTGATGTTCGACGGACTGCTGAAATGATTGATGATAATACGGAAGAACTAAAATGCCGGTTGGAGGACCTGCGGATGGAACATCGTGACCTCGACGATGTCATCTTGCGCCTGTCGGCGGACACAGCGGTCAACCAACTGCAAATTGGCCGCTTGAAGAAGCGAAAGCTCTTCCTGAAGGATCAGATCGCCAGACTGGAAAACGCTCTGGTGCCGGACATCATCGCTTAGGGCCTGTTGATACCGTATCGATTCAGGCCTTTCTTAAGCCCTAATCGGCGCTTACGCCCGCCGAAGGCGCAATATTCCGCCAAGCCGCGTCGGCCATGTTCAGAACATCTTCGGCCGAAAGTTCCTTGTGGAAATGCACCAAACCAAAACTGATGGGGAAGACAATAGGGGTCTCGCGCCAGATCATGGGCTGTTCCCCCAAATGAGCGACAAGCGCGCGGGCCTTTTCCTCAGCGGCGGCCGGTTCGGCGACAGCCAAGGCAATGGCGAAATCACCGCCATCGAGATAGCCGATCAGATCGGTCTGGCGGCATTCCGCACGGATTATCTGCGCCACATGAAGCAAAGCCGCGTCACTGACGGCAAGGCCGTAGAGCATATGCAACCGCTCCACCTCGCCCACATGCAAATAGAGAAGCGAACCGGAAACGCCCGCCGACTCGGAGGCAATCAACAACTGCCCGAGTTCCCGCAGCAACGCGCGTCGGTTTAAGACGGGCAGGATGGAATGCCGATCCGCCTCCTCACCCAAAAAATTCTCGTAATGATGCGATAGATCGATCTCATGGCGGAGGCGCTCGATCTCCTCGACCAAAGCGGCAATGGATTGTTCGACCGCCGACGAAAGAGTTCCATCCGAGCCGCCCAGAGCCGTCGCCACATCCCTGACGGTTCGTTTCACCGGAGGCGGCGGAAAGAACCGACGGCGAGCGGAGTCCCCACCCTGCCGACCACCCGAATTACTCGGGCTGACAGGGACTATTGCGGTCGGATTGATGTCATCAGCCATCGCCTTGCGTGTTCCCATCGTCCTAACGATACCTTGAGTTTACCAGGGAAAGCGTTAACTTTCCCTCTAGAGGTGTGCAGCAGCAACATCGAGCAAACAACCCGGCAGAGCTTCGCTTGCGTTCGACCGGGTGGCTCCTATAATGCCGCCTTCCCCGGACAGGCATGGCTCCAAGGACTGACGGAAATGGCACGAGCATTGGTCGGCATCATCATGGGTAGCCAGTCGGACTGGCCGACGATGCGGCATGCCGCTGAAACACTGGACGCCTTGGGCATCGCCTATGAAAAGCGCATCGTCTCAGCCCACCGAACCCCCCAACGCCTCTACGATTATGCGACGACGGCACGGGACCGAGGCGTCAAGGTCATCATTGCCGGGGCAGGAGGGGCCGCGCATCTGCCAGGCATGACGGCCGCCATGACCCCGTTGCCGGTGTTGGGCGTTCCCATCGAAAGCAAAGCGCTCAAAGGGTTGGATAGCTTGCTTTCGATCGCGCAGATGCCTGGTGGCGTTCCCGTGGGGACGCTGGCCATCGGTAAATCCGGGGCCATCAATGCCGGAGTGCTGGCAGCCTCGATCCTGGCGTTGGCCGACCCGGCGCTCGCGGAGCGCTTGGACGCTTGGCGGTCCCGGCAAACCGCAATGGTCGCCGAAATTCCCAGCGATGAAGAGACCCATGGCCGTTGATCGTTTCGAAA
>DATNIV010000538.1:0-27875 GCA_035604255.1 Telmatospirillum sp.
CCCTCACGAAGATCAGAACAAAGGCGATGGCATAGAGGTCCCAGGCTTCAATCAGGATGGTTGAAATCATCATCCAACCACCCGCATTGCTCGACGCCGTTCCCGGCTTGTTGAGCAAGACCTCCGTGGCTTCGTCCGATAATCGCCGAATGGCTGCTTGGTCCATACGAATGCTCCCCTAAAAATCCCGCCGTCGGTTTGCGCGGCGGTTGTGTGTCATGGAAACTCTTTTCCTCGTCCCATTTCCCGGCAAAACAGTGTCCGGTTCTTTCGGTGCGACGAAGGTCGTCATCAAATTCATGAATATTTCTAAATCGTTATTTGTTCTCCGTTGCCAGGGGCCACGGCAGGACAGCCCGACGATTGACGGAATCGGGCACCACGCCTTGCTCAGCGGTGGTGACATGGTCGAGCCAACTGCACGCCGCCACCTGGGCTTTGCGCGCTTCGATGCGTGCCAGACGTTCGGCGACCAGGGCGTGACGGCTATCGCCCGGCCCGCTGGCGGCCGGCGTCACCGTTCCCGTCAAGAAGGCGTCCAAATCGAGAAGATCGATGCGCCGTTGCGACAGCCGGGCCCACAGCAGATCGCCGTTGACCAAAGCGCCGATGCCGCCGCCTTCATAAGCTTCGGGGGTGACATGACCGACGCAGGCTCCCTTGGTGACACCGGAATAACGACCGTCGGTCATCAGAATCGAGGTCCGCTCCAGCACGCCTTGGTGCCGCAAATAGGCGCTGGGCGCGAACATCTCCGGCATGCCGAAGGCTTTCGGCCCCTGACCGGCGATGACGAAGGCGAAGGCGATGGTGCCGCTGACCACCATCTGTTCCATGCTGTCGTCGTCATTGCCGCCGTTGATCTTGCGCAGTTGCCGCAGAAGCGCCGGAGGCAGATCTAGTGTGGTGCACAGTGTTTTCACCAGATCGGTCGACTGCAGCTCGTGATTGCAGACGGTTTCGTTTTCATAGTAGCGGACCAGGAAAACCCGTCCGTCGAACCGGTTGAACTGTTCCGTGGCCATGCCGGCGACCTTCAACGTGCAAGACGAGAAGAAATTGCCGCGCATGATGTCGGTTCCCGAAATATCGCGGATCGGCTTGGTGCGGATCACCGAGCAGTCGGGGCTCAGCTTGGGCGAGACCGCTTCGGCCAGATCGGCGATACGCTCGCCCCAACTGCGCCCGGTGACGGTCGGCGCGTCGAGATCCATCGGCACGCCGAGATCGGCCAGAACCTTATAGATGCTTTCCACGCCGTGATGCAGGCCGGCCTTGGCCTGTTGCGCCAGGACGAAGGTATCGCGTCCCTCCGTCAGGCTGTGGGCGAAGATGTCCGGCACCGGATGGGAATCGCGCACCCGCTCATAGTCGAACAGCGTCACGTCGAAGCCGGCATGTCGCATCACGCAGGGCATATGCAGCATCAGATTGGACGAACTGCCGGTGGCGTTGTGGATCCGGATGGCGTTCGCATAGTTGCGGGCCAGAATGTCGCAGACGGCGAATTCGGGTTTGTTGAACATCCGAAAAAGGCTGTCGACGCCTCTGAAAACGATCGCCGTTTCGGCCTCGTCCATCAGCAGTTCGGCGTCCAGAGGCACGAAACCGAGGGCCGAGACCAGGGTCCGCGAGGAATTTCCAGTGCCGTTGAAGGCGCAGATGCCGCCTTTTTCGCCACAGGTCGCGGCGGCCAGTTCATTGAGGATCTGGTCGGCTTCGGCCCGAGTAACGATTTTGTGGTCGACAGCCCGGTTGAGTTGGCCAAGGAAGGCTTCGTCGGACGAACATTGGAGAATGTAGTGGCAGTTTTCCTCGATGTCGTCGGCCAATTGCGGATCGCCGATCCGCCGCGCGGCATCCTGGATGGTCTGCAATTTCGCCCGCGTGTCCTTCGGGATCGCGCCACCCGCCAGAACGTGGGAGGGAACGAACACCGCCCACACCGGCGCGGTGCCGCGTTCCGGTTCGCGCCGGGCGCGATCGGCGGCGGCCAGACCGGACAGGATGCCGGTGGGAGTCTTGTCGCATCCCGAGAGCACATAGGCGGCGTGGTAGCTATGTCCCTCGAAATTGATATTCACCGCCATCGCCGTGTGATTGCGCGACGCCAGCGAATAGCTTTGTCCAATGTTGCTTTGCGCCGTGCCGTCGCAGATCACCGGAATGCCGAAGGTAAAGGGCACGCCGCCGTTTTGCCAAACGCGGGCGGCGGCGCGCAGCATATGTTCGTGATCGTAGAGATGCGCCGGATGATCGGGTGAACCTTGGATAATACAGACGCGCGGCCGGTTGGTCGCCAACCGTTCGACGATGACCGCCAGCGAAAAATCGCCAAGCCCGCCATAGCCGGGTTCATCTTTCAGATAATCATTTGCTCTTTTCAGCAAGGCGCGAACCGTAATCGGTTCGTTTGACAACCCTTGAATACAAGAGCGGTAAGGATTGTAGGCTTCCTGAATGACCAGGTCGGCGAATTCTGAATTGATCGTCCGGTTGGTTTCTTGGCTCATTTCTCGATCTACCTGAGTTATGTGCGGCCCTTGGGGCCCTTATTCATTAACCATTACGCCGCATGGGGCGTGACGTAAGCCTATTGGTCGTCGGGGTATTTCGGCGTTAAAACCGCCGGTATCTGGCCGTCGATCACCAGGCAAGCCTGCGCGGACGGCACCAGCTCCAGCGAGATGCCGAGATCCTGGGCGGTGCGCCGCAGGATATCGAGGGCGGCCGCATGAGCGCCCGCCGCGTTCTGGCGGCGGATATGGATCAGCAATTCTCCATGGCGGTTCAAACTGTCGCGGAGTTCGTCGGCTTCGGTGTTCGACTGATGGATGACAAGGCGGATGGCCGGTTCGATGATCGGGGTCATCTGAGTCCAAATGAGATTGCCGGTGGCGCGGTAAATCGCCTGGTGAAACGCCAGGTCATAGCGGTCGAACGACGTAAAGGACTCGTCGGGATCGCGGGGATCGAACGCATGGGCGGACATGCCGGCGAAGGCGTCCTCCATATCCTGAAGATCCCGGCCGCGAGCCAGCCGCGCCGCAATCATCGCGATGATTGGTTCATTGCTGAGGCGGAATGAGATGATGTCGCGCAGGAACGGGGGCCTTGGCGGCGCGAACGCGGAAATCCAACGGCTGAGAACGGGGCTCAAGAAGGCCCAGTCGGAGTGGGGGCGGACAAAGGTGCCGTGACCTGAAACACGGTTGATCAACCCCACCGATTCAAGCGTTTGCAAGCTGCTACGCAAGGTTGCCCGCGAGATGGCGAACTGCTTGACGAGATCCGTCTCTTTGGGCAGCGGGTTCTCAGGGGCAATTCTTCCCGAGATGATTTCGCGGGCAAGCGCTTCGGCCGCTTTGCCCGCCAAATCAACGGCGGGAGTTTGCATGTGTGTCACGAACATGGCGAACTCCATCAAGTAAACTCACGCTATCATAAGTCAGACATACTGAATAGCCGGTTTGACATACTCTTGTGTGGTTATGACCTGGCCAGGAGCGGATTCCGGCGATCGGGGCTGTGGTTGCGCAAGGGCCCTGCGGGCCAAAAACATTTTGAACATTTTCGAAACTATCCCCAATTGGGGATTGTCGGGGTCTTGGCCATTGTTCATGCTGAATACGCCAGTATGAGGAAATCCGATGCCTAAAGTGAAAGAGCGGCGCTTTTTTGCGCGTTATCCCGCGGTCAATCTGATGATTGAAATCGACGGCCAGATGTTCGAGGTGGAAGACATTTCATTGGGGGGCTTGCGTCTCAATGGCCGGGCTAATGTTCGAAACAGTTTCTTCAGCTTTACGCTCTGCCCCCGGGAATCGGGCGCGATCAATCGCAAAGCCGCGGTTCGGGGCGAAGCTGCGGTCGTCGCTCTTTACGACAATGCGATGGCCCTGAAGTTCGAGCGCGCCAATATGCCCTTGATGAAACTGGTGGTACGGCAAGCCGCCAACGAACTGGGAGTCGAGCCTTACGCGGTCAAATAAGTCCAGATGGCCATCGCATATTGCAATTCAGGGACTGACAAATTCCGGGGCTGTGGTTAGGCTCTTTGTGAAGGATTTGTGGCACCGTCATTCTTCCGCAAACCCTCTCCGATCGCCTATCCAAGGAGCGGGCATAGATGTCCATAGACCCTCGTCCGGCCATGACCGCGTCGATTTTGTCCTCAGATGCCTCGAAACCGAAAACCCCCTCTCCACGCCGGACGTTGGCGGCGGCCTGCGGCGCGCATGCCTTGCATGACGGCTATACCGACCTGATTTATGTCCTGCTGCCCATCTGGCAGACGGAGTTCGCCCTCAGTTACAGCGCCTTGGCGACATTGCGCGGTTTGTATGCCGGGATGACCGCCGGTGCCCAGCTTCCCGCCAGCCGGCTGGCCGAACGCTTCGGCATTGGCGTGGTGCTGGCCGGCGGAACGGTTGTCGCGGCCCTGGGGTACCTCTTTGCCGGTTTCTCGGGCGGGCTGGCCGGGCTGTTGGCGGCCTTGCTGTTGTCCGGTCTCGGTGGGGCCACGCAGCATCCGCTGGCCTCGGCCGCCGTCTCGCGGGCCTTTGGTGGCGGGTTGACGGCGCGCGGGCCGCTCGGGACCTATAATTTCGCCGGAGACATCGGCAAGGCGGCGCTTCCGGCGGCAACCGCTTTGGCCTTGATGCTGTTGCCCTGGCGCGACGTCCTGTTTTTTCTCGCAGCGATCGGATTGTTGTGCGCGCCGGTCCTCTTTCTGACGCTTCCTGGCCGTGGGCGGCGCCCTGCGGGCGTTGAACAGAGCAAAGCGGGGGGCGGCAAGGGCGGTTTCGGGCTATTGCTGGTTATCGGTATTCTCGATTGCGGCGTGCGTATGGGCTTATTGACCTTTTTGCCCTTTTTGCTGACCGCCAAGGGATCCGGCCAGGCAACCATTGGTCTGGCCTTGGCATTGGTGTTTCTGGGCGGTGCGGCCGGCAAACTGATCTGCGGCTGGTTCGCCAGCCGGCTGGGGATCATCGGCACTGTTCTGGTGACCGAAGCGCTGACCGCCCTTGGTATTCTTGCCTTGATCGATTTGCCGTTGCTGCCGGCCATGATTTTGTTGCCGGTACTCGGCGTGGCGCTCAACGGCACCTCGTCGGTCCTTTACGGCAGCGTCGCCGAACTGGCGCCGCCGGGACGAACGGAGCGCGCCTTTGCCATCTTTTACAGCGGCACCATCGGTTCGGGTGCCCTGTCGCCGATTTTCTACGGTGTCATCGGCGATCTGTTCGGCGTGCCATGGGCGACCGCGGCGACCGCGGCCGTGGCTCTGGCGACCTTGCCGCTGGCCTTGATTTTGGCGCCGCGCTTTTCCGCGCGGTTCGAACCGACGGCGAACGGCAGGGCGTGACGCCGTCGTGACAGTCCAAAAGCCGTCGTCGGATTGGGATGCCTCCCCATCCGGCGACGGCTTTCATCCAAAAGACTCTAGAACCGATAGCCGACGCCGACGCCGACCAACCAGGGGTCGATGCGAACATTGGCGCGCGTGGCTTCGACGCCACCGAGCTTCACCACCGCCGTCGTCGAGAGGAACACTTTCTTCACATCGGCGTTGAGGAACCATGCGCCGTTGACATTATAGTTGACGCCGATCTGCAGGGCCTCGCCGACCTCATTCCTGTAGGTGACCTTCTCGTTCGGAAGGGTCTGCGTCCCGCCGGAGCCATAGAAAATGGTGTAGTTCAGGCCGGCGCCGACATAGGGGTCGAAGGCTTGGCGGCTCAGCGGATGCCATTGGGCGGTGACCGTCGGCGGCAGCAGCCAGACATGACCAAGCTTGAGGTTTTGCCCCAAAATATTGCCCGTGTCCTTCACGTCATGCTGGCTGGTTCCGGCGATGATTTCCGCGGCAAAGTGATCGGTGAGGAAATAGGCCGCATCGATTTCCGGGATATAGTCGTTGCTGATGCCGATCTTGCCGTGCAGGTTGTTGTCGCGCCCGCTGACGTCGGGGAAAACTCCCAAGGCTCTGATCCGAACCAACAGATCGCCGGCGCCGACGCCGACCTTCCCGTCGTCGGCATAGCTGGCGGTTCCCGAAAACAAGGCGATGGCCGCCGTAAGAGTGAGCAGATGCGCTATTTTCACGATATTCCCCCGTAACTTCCATGGTTGATGGGGAACCATCTCCTCGGAGCGGCAGGGGGGTCAAGCCGACCCTTGACATGGATCAAGGAGTTTTAAAAACTTTTCGTACTGTAACATTTTTATCACAACCAATAGGGGTATTCCGGCGCTTCATGCGGGACACGATCAATAAAATCGCTTGGCGTTTTCGCGCCTCTCAAGGAACGTGATCCCATGGGAAATTCAGGGATAAGCGCCAAATAAATTTTTCAATATTTTGAACGGGAAAAATATTTCTCGGTCTGTCCGAAGGTGGATGGTTACATTTTTTATGTGGAAATTTTTGTAAATTACTTATCGCATCCTATATATAGATCTGTATTTTTACGTTTTGGGCTGATCGAGCGGCATCCGAGGAAGGGTTTGTCGAGCGACAGCTTCGTTTTTATGGGGCCATCGGTTCTCCAAAGCCCGGTGATCCCGGCCTTCCGCAGAGAGGATGCTTATGACGGACAATGCCTCTTATGAATTAAGCCGGATTTACGCCAAAGGGTGGTCAGCTGGTGGAGATGGCTCGATCGTCGATTCCGACGACGGGCTGGATGCCACCATCGCGGCGCTCAATCCCTATCAAATCGATGCGGAGAGGGCGCGTTGGGCCCAGGGGTTTCAGGATGCGCGGCGCCGTGCCGAAGAGATGGCCGCCCGCAGCAAGACGTCGAAAAAAAATACGCGCCGCGCGTGACGCGCTTCATTTCACCCGCAATCCCTCAAAGGGAAGTATGATCATGACCAAAGCGCAAAGCGCCGCGTCTGCCGATCAACGTCAAGCCAGAAGATCCCTGATGCCGGTGCACAAATTCAAAGTGGGGCAAACCTTGCAGTTCTCGCCCAACATGTTCGAGAGTTCGGCGCGAAAGGGCAGCTACACGGTCGTCCGCTTGCTGCCCGCCGAAAACGGCTGCAATCAATACAGAATCAAGAGCTTTCTCGACGGACATGAGCGCGTGGTCCGCGAGGATCAGCTTATTTAGGAATCTAGCAATAATAACCCGGACAACAGAAGTTCCGTCATTGCCGGGCGCCGCCCGGCACGCCCCGCGGGAACCAGTTCGAACAACCCGATGCCGCATGGTCTCGCCGATAGGCGTCGGGGGTGTCGAGGGCGCCGTTCTGCCGTTTCAATTCGGCCCGCATGGCGTTCCAGGTCGGCCGCATTAAGGCATAGAGAAAACCGGTGATCTGACTGTCCTGTACATTGGCGTTGGAGAAGATCAGCGGATTGACCTTGACCACAACACCGTCCTGCAAGGCCCCGCAGATCGACGTCGTGGCGAAGACGCACGCGCGGTTCGAAAACGCGGAACGACACAGGCGCCGGAAGCTGGATCTGCGGCGGCGGCGGGCAGGGACCAGGCGCGTCGGCGGCCAGGGGTGTTGCTGACAAAAAGGTCAGCAGCAGGCCCGCTCCACAAAGTCCTTGCGGCAAAATTCGCACTTTTTTAAGACCTCTTCTATCCAATGCAATTGGCCATGTGGGGCGGTCGGGTCGGCGGTGGAACGATCCATTTTGCATGATAAAATAGATGATGAGGAGAGCGGACGTGCGGAAGGGAATGCGGACGGGGATGGGGTGGGGTGCCATGCTGGCGGTTTTGATCCTGCTGACAGGATGCATCGATCCGGGACGAAATACGTATGACGGGCCGCCGCCAGGCGCCGCCCCCTATCCTGGCCCCTACGGGGCACCGCCGCCGCCGTCCTATCAGAACGGGCCGTCGTTGAGCCATATGCAGCAAGAGGCTCTGAGCGATGGTTGCCAACTGCGATACGCCGGCAATGCGCACAAGCTGCATGAATGTTTCCAGCTTGAGGCCAACTGGCGCGACGCCTTGGCCCAGGGCTGCGAGAAGCGTTATTCCGCATTTCCTCATAAACTTCGGGAATGCCTGGCCTATTAGTCGTGAGCGGCGATAGGATCAGGCAGGCCCGTTGCTAACGTTGATGATCCCCCCCCTCGATGGAGGCCCGTGATGCGGACAGTTCTGGCGGCAACTCTGATCCTCGGTGTGTGCCTCGGTTGCCGGCCGGCCTCTGCGGCGGAGGTGAAAGTGCTCACCGCCGGGGCGTTCCGTCCGATCGTTTCCGCTCTGGCGCCCGAATTCGAACGGGTTACCGGCGATTCTCTGGTGGAGAGCCATGATACGGCCGGAGCTCTCTTCCGTCGGATCGAGGGCGGAGAACGCTTCGACCTCGTCATTCTGACCTCGGCGGCGATCACCGACTTGATGGCTCAAGGAAAAGTCGCGGCGGGCAAGAGCGCCGGACTTGCCCGGGTCGGCATTGGGGTCGCGGTCAAAGAGGGCGTGCCGTTTCCGCCGATCGACAGTGTCGAGGCCTTCAAGCAGGCCATGCTCGGCGCGCCGTCCGTCGCCTATATCGACCCCGCCGCCGGAGGATCGAGCGGCATCTATCTCGATCAGCTTTTCCAACGTCTCGGCCTCGCCGATGCGGTCAAGGCGAAGGCGGTGCTGGTGCAGGGCGGCCTGGTTGCCGATCGGCTGGTCACGGGAGACGCGACGGTCGGGATGCAGCAAATCAGCGAACTGCTCGCGGTCAAAGGAGTCCGTCTGGTCGGCCCGCTTCCCGCCGCGATCCAGAATTATACCATTTACGCCGGAGGCATCGGGGCGACCTCGGGACAGCCCGAGGCGGCACAAAGACTTTTGGACTTCCTGCAAAGCGAGGCGGCGCTTGCTCTGTTGAGGAAAAATGGAATGGACTCGCCGCGGGACTGAGCGGTGCCGGTGCTGCGCCCGGGGACATAAAGCCGTTCGCTTGTTACGGACTGGACTTTTCTACCCCAGGATGAGTATGGATATGAAGTCGACACAGGAAGCGGTGCAATTCCCATGGGTCTGGGGCCCGTTATCAAAGAAACGGCGGGGGCGTCCAGCGGCCCCGCGAAGGTTGCGCTGACTTACGCAAGTCTGGCGGCGACATGGATTCTGCTGTCCGATAGCGCTATCGGGATGATCTTCGACAATCCGAAGCTGGTGATTGCGGCCGGAACGATCAAGGGATGGGCCTTCGTGGCTCTGACCACCGCCATCCTCTATGGCATGATGAAGCGGATGGTCGCCAATATCGCCGCCATGCATGCGGACGTCGTTCGGGAACAGGCGGCGAAGCTGCAGACGGCGAAATTGCTCTCGACTCTCAGCGATCGTTCCACCGACGCGATTTATGTCAAGGACAAGGCGGGACGCTACCTCCTGTTCAATCGCGAGGCGGGCCGCGTCGTCGGGACGGACTGTGCCGACGTCATCGGGCAAGACGATCGCGCCATCTTTCCGCCGGGCGAGGCCGAGACGCTGATGGATGCCGATCACTTGCTGATGGAACAAGGGGTGACCCACACCTTTGAGGAGGTTCTGACCACGAGTCTCGGGGTGCGGACCTTTCTGACCACCAAAGGGCCCCTTTACGATGACGACCACCGGTTGACCGGCTTGTTCGGCATCGCTCGCGACATTACGGAACGCAAATCGGCTTGGGCGCGGGTCGAGTTTTTGGCCTATCACGACGCCCTGACCGAATTGCCCAATCGGATGCTCGCCGAAGATCGCGCGAAAGTCGCGATGGCGCACGCCGGCCGGTCGAACGCGAAGATGGCTCTGCTGTTCGTCGATCTCGACAACTTCAAAAGCATCAATGACAGCCTGGGCCACCACCGTGCCGATGACCTGTTGAAACAGGTCGCCGGCCGCTTCGGTCGCTGCCTACGCGAGACCGATACGCTCAGTCGCTATGGTGGAGACGAGTTCCTGGTTTTGGCCGCCGATGTGGAGGGCTCCGATGACGCGAATAGCGTCGCCGAGAAACTTCTTCACTGCCTGTCGGACCCTTTCGAAATTCATGGCCAGTCGATCTCGATTTCGGCCTCCATCGGGATCGCCCTGTTTCCCGAGGATGGCCGGGATTTCACGACCTTGGTGAAGAAGGCCGACACGGCCATGTATCGCGCGAAAGAGGTCGGACGGAATACGTTCCGTTTCTTCGATCTCGGCATGCATTCCGGCACGGCCGACCAACTGCTGTTGCGTCAAGGCTTGCGGCGCGCTTTGGACCAGGAAGAGTTCGTCCTTCATTACCAGCCGCAAATCGACCTGCGGAGTGGCCGGGTGATCGGCGCCGAGGCGTTGGTCCGATGGAATCACCCGGAGCATGGCCTGATTCCGCCGGGACGTTTTATCTCCATTGCCGAGGACAGCGGGTTGATCGTTCCCTTGGGGGAGTGGGTGTTGCGCGAGGCCTGCCGGCAAATGGCGGTCTGGCGGTGTGGCGGTCTTTCGGCGATGGGGGTGGCGGTCAATCTGTCGGGACTTCAGTTCAAGCGGGGCAATCTGGAACAGACCGTTGAAGCCGCCCTCAAGGAGAGCGATCTGGATCCCGCTTGCCTCGAACTGGAACTGACCGAATCGATCTTGATCAAAGATGTCGATATGATGCTGACCTTGCTGGCGCGGTTAAGGTCGCTCGGTCTGAAATTTTCCATCGACGATTTCGGCACCGGTTACTCCAGCTTTGCTTATCTGAAGCGCTTCAAAGTGGACAAATTGAAGATCGACCAATCCTTCGTTCGGGATCTGGCTGAGGGGGCCGAGGACGCGTCCATTGTGCAGGCCATTATCCAGATGGCGAAAAGCCTCAAGGTGACGGTCATTGCCGAGGGTGTCGAGACCGAGCGCGCGTTGGCCTGCCTGCAGGATATGGCCTGCGACGAAGCGCAGGGGTTTCACTTCGCCCGGCCGATGCCGGCCGATGCCTTTGCCGCCTATGTGGCTGAGCGCCATCAGAATTGCGACGTCCCGAAGGCGGAGGCCGGACTCTTGGGGAATTGGGTGATCGTCGAGGATCACAGATGACCGTCGGTGCCGATCGTTGCCGAATATTCGACATTTTAAGCTTCTGGTGCATCACTGGCGGGACTATGCTGCGGCGCCAATTTGAACGGACGGTTCCGTTCATTGAAAATATGCCATGGGATGGCGTTCCGGCGTTCCACCGCGCCCCTTGATTGGCCGGCAAAGAGGCTCCCAGTCATCCATCCCGATGTTGTCTGAATATTATCGACCATGCGGTTTATATTTAAAATCATAGTGTTGGTCGTCCTGGTCCTCACAGGCGGTATATCCGGAACGGCAAAGGACGCCAGGGCGGACGGGCCGCCGCATTCGGTTACGGTCGTTCTCGACGAAAATCTTCCTCCTTTCAGTTTCCGTGACGAGAAGGGCGCGCTTCAGGGCATTTGCAAGGACTTGTGGACGCTGTGGTCCCAGCGCACCGGGATTCCGGTGCGGCTTGAGGCCCGGGACTGGCGAATGGCGCTCCAAGGGATCCTGTCCGGCGAAACCGACGTCATCGATCCCATCATCTTTTCACAGGACGCGGCTCAGTCCCTGGACTTTTCGGCGCCTTACGCCACCATCGACAGATTTGTCTTCTTTGATGGCGACGCTACCGGTGTTTCGGACATCAGCAGTTTCAGGACATTGACGATGGGCGTGGAGACGCGATTCCGCTATCCGCCGCCCCTTTACACGACGCATCTTCACTGGGCGGTCGCCAAGGGGAACAGCCGCCTGCGCAAGGTTCTGGAAGACGGCTTCACCCATATTTCCGCGGCCGAGCGACGGGAGATCGAGGCCCGCTGGTCGAAGACCGCGCAGACTCCGCTGTCGCCTGTTTTCGATCCCAGACTGGCTTTGGGCGTCGTTCTTTCGGTCGTGCTGTGCACTATGGTTTTGCTCATCTGGATTTTCCGGTTGCGGCGCCAGGCCGTCAGAAATGACGCCGCCATGGACTTCATGAGTCATCACGATTCCTTGACCGGACTGCCCAACCACGCCGTGGCGCGCGATCACGTGGCTCGATGGATCGCATCGCCGGCGGGTTCGATAACGGCAATGCTGATGCTGAACATCGATCACCTCAAGGCGGTCAACGATTCGCTGGGCTATCCGGTGGGCGACGCTTTGATCAAGAGCGTCGCTCTCCGGTTGCGCGACTGTCTTGGCGACGGCGGCATCGTCAGTCGGCAAGGCGGCGGCGAATTTCTGATTCTGTTGAACGGACTGCGGACGGCCGACGCCGTGACCATCGTCGCGTCCAGGATTCTCGACGCCTTGGCCCGGCCGTTCAAGGCCGGCGCGCATGACGTGCCGGTGTCCGCGTCGATCGGAATTTCTCTTTTTCCCGATCACGGCGCCGATTTCGATAGCTTGGTGCGCAAAGCCGATATGGCGATGCACCGCGCGAAGGCGGAGGGACAAAACGTCTTTCTGATGTTCGCCGAACAGATGGGCACCGACGGCTTGCGCCATCTCACCATCGAGAACGGCCTGCGGCGGGCCTTGTCGCGGGGCGAATTTCTCTTGCATTACCAGCCCCAATTCGATGTCGAGGACGGTTTTCTCGATGGCGCCGAGGCGCTGATCCGCTGGAACGATCCCGCCCGTGGATTGGTGCCGCCCGACGAGTTCATTTCCATTGCCGAGCAAAGCGGGCTGATTATCCCGATTGGCGACTGGGTGCTTCGGGAGGCGTGCCGTCAAACGGCGGCGTGGCAGCGGGAAACCGGGACGCGATGGACCATCGCCGTGAATATTTCGGCAATTCAGGTCACGAGAGGCGATTTGTGGACAAGCGTCACCGAGGCCTTGGCGGACAGCGGTCTCGATCCGGTCTTGCTGGAGCTTGAATTGACGGAATCCATTTTGCTGCAGGATCAGGAAACGACGCTGGCGTCCTTGCGGCGACTGCGGGCGTTGGGCGTCAAATTTTCGATCGACGATTTCGGAACCGGATATTCGAGCCTAGCCTATCTGAAGCGCTTTGCCGCGGAGAAACTGAAGATCGACCAATCGTTCATCCGCAATCTTCGCTGGGAATCGGGAGACGCCGCTATCGTTCGCGCCATCCTGCAAATGGCGAAAGGTTTAGGCATGCGGACCATCGCCGAGGGCATCGAAGACCCGTGGACTCTCGATTTTCTCAAACAGCATGGGTGCGATCTGGCGCAAGGCTATCTTCTTGGCCGACCCGTTACCGTTGATCAGTTCCTGCGGTTCCTGGTCCCGTCGCAAGCGATCCAAGTGGTGCGTGATGCGGGCTAGCCCCGCCCGGAAATTTCCGCGGCATTCGCCTTGTCGGTTTTGAACACATGCTCGATCAGCCATTCGCGGAGGAATGTCATCAAGTCCGCCGTCAGCGTGGCCTTGCCGGCGGTAAAGTCGCGTTGGAAGGCTTCGACTTTGGCCACCAGATCGGCATGGATGCGCTGATGTTGTGAGAAACTGGCAAGGCCGCCCTTTTGCCAGATCGCTTCTTCGCGGGAAAAATGGTCGCGCGTGTATTGAATCAATTTTCCAAGAATGTCCGAGGCGATGGTCCTGCCTTCTCCGGCGTGCATGGCGTGACTGAGTTCGTTGACATATTGCACGAGCCTCTGATGATCGGCGTCGATTGCCGCATGGCCGGTCAACCAGGCTGGTCCCCATTCCAAGGTGGCGCCGCCGCTTTGCAGGCGAATCAGGAAGTCGTCGGCCACCGCCCGCATGGATTCGGCTTCCCGGCTCAAGTCCCGGGCGGCCGAGAATACGGCCTGCGCGGTCTGGCTGC
This sequence comes from Telmatospirillum sp., assembly GCA_035604255.1. Taxonomy (GTDB): domain Bacteria; phylum Pseudomonadota; class Alphaproteobacteria; order Rhodospirillales; family Magnetospirillaceae; genus Telmatospirillum. The sequence continues at coordinate 13,774 of DATNIV010000538.1, forward strand.
TTTCCTGGGCGCCGTTGCTGACATCGATGATGTTCCGCGCCACTTCGGAGGTGCCGGCGTGCGCCTCTTGAATGTTGCGGGTGATTTCCTGCGTGGCGGCCCCTTGCTCCTCGACGGCGGCGGCGATGGCGCCGGAGACCTCGTCCATCTCGCGGATGGTCGCGGCGATGTTGCTGATCGCCTCGACGGCCCGCATCGTCTGCTGTTGCACCCCGGCGATTTGTCCGGCGATTTCCTCGGTGGCCTTGCCGGTCTGGTTGGCTAGATGTTTCACCTCGTTGGCAACCACGGCGAAACCCTTGCCGGCCTCGCCGGCGCGCGCCGCTTCGATGGTGGCGTTCAACGCCAGGAGATTGGTCTGGCTGGCGATGTCGTTGATCAGCTTGACCACGTCGCCGATCTTGGCGGCGGCTTCGGCCAGTCCGCGAACCATCTGGTCGGTGGTCGACGCTTCGCTGGCCGCCTGTTGCGCGATGGTGCTGGCGCGGCCGACTTGGGCTGCGATTTCGCGGCTCGACGCCGCCAGTTCCTCGGAGGCCGCGGCCACCGTTTGCACATTGGCCGCCGCCTGTTCGCTGGCCGCCGCCACGGCGCTGGTCTGCTGGCCCGTCCGATCGGAGACTTGCGACATGGTCTGGGCGTTGCCCTCCAATTGTCCGGCCGAGCCGATCACCGTGCCGATGACCTGGACCAGCTTGGAATTGAACTCCTCGACCAAATGCACCTGGGCCTTCGCCGCCCGTTCCTTTTCCGCCTGCTGCGCTTTTTGCTGTTCGGCGAGATCGCGCGCCCGCACCAAACCTTCGCGGAAGACTTCCATCGCCGTGGCCATGTCGCCGATTTCGTCTTGGCGTTCGGCCGCCGGGATGGTGACGTCCAACTCGCCTTTGGCAAGTTTCTGCGTAACGCCGCGCAATCCTTGCAGCGGCACCAGGATCATATTCAAGATCCACCAGACGACGCCGAGGGCGACGATCAGCATGACGCCGTTCCACAGGGCCGTCCCCAGAATGTTCGAGCGGACCGACGCCTTCAGATTGGCGCGGGACAGATGCACTTCCAGGGTGCCGATCGCTTTGCCTTGCCGCTGGATCGGGCCGGTGGCGACGATGTCGTTGGGATCGATCGGCGATTTGAGATAGGTGCCCGCCGGCTTGCCGTTGCTATCGACGATCTTGGCGGCGACGAAATCCGGATCTCGTTCCAAGCCCTGCAGCAACGATTTGACCTGGTCCTCGTCGAGCGCCCACATCGGATCGGCCAGGGCGGCGGCCTGCAGCTCGGAGAGCAGTCGGGCGCGCGTGTTGACCAGCGCTTCGCGTTCGTCATCTCCGATCTTGATCTGGAAGACACCGGCAACGACGAAAAGCGCCGCCAGGAGAACGCCGAGCTTTACCAAACTGCGGGTTTTTAAACTCTTCCGAGAGCCGGTGGACGCCATTGATCGCAAAATGTCCTCCCAAATTGGAATGCGCTTTTTTCAGGGACTGAAACAGCGGAGAGTGAATTGCCGCCACAGGATGAGACTGTCGAACGAGTGCGGACCATCCTGCGAGGAAAGGGGGCCGGGATCAAGGGGATGCGTCGTTCGAGTCGACCGCAAACAGATGGTAGCGGTTCTTCCCGGCCTGCTTTGCCAGATACATCGCCTGGTCGGCATGTCGCAGCAACAGATCGGCGTCGACGCCGTCGTTGGGAAAAATCGCCACCCCGATACTGGCGGAGATCACCACGATCGTTCCCGATACCGAGATGGGATCCGCCGCGGCCCGCAGCAGACGGTCGAGCACCGGTTTCCAGTCATCGGGACGGTCCAGATCGACCAGAAGGGCCACGAATTCGTCGCCGCCGATGCGGGCCAAGGTGTCGCCTTCCCGAAGCGCCGATTTCAGGCGTCGAGAGACGCCGGTCAGCAGCGCGTCGCCGAAGGCATGACCATAGTCGTCGTTTACCGCCTTGAAACCGTCCAGATCGAGATAGGCCACGGCCAAGGAGCTGCCGCGGCGTTGGGTTTGGGCCATGGCCTGTTGCAGGCGGTCGGCCAGCAGAGAGCGATTGGGCAAATCGGTGAGGGCGTCGAAATGCGCCATATGTTCCAGTTGCCGCTGGTGTTCCTTGAGGGGCGTGATGTCGGTGAAGAGGACGATAAAATTTTGGATCGCGCCGCTGGCGTCCTGCACAACGCTGGCGGTGAGCATCGCCGCATAGACCTCATTGTTCTGGCGCCGATTCCAGATTTCCCCTTTCCAGAATCCCGTTTTGATGACGGCTCGCCGGATGGCGACGTGAAATTCCTCAGGATATTGATCGGAAATGAAGAGACGCGGATTGCGGCCGCTGACGTCTTCGCGCGCGTAGCCGGTGATGCGGGTGAAGCCATCGTTGACTTCGACGATAACCCCATGGGCATCGATGATCATGATACCCTCGTTGGCATGGGTGAAGACGCCGGCCAGAAGCTGCAGGCGGCCGTCGATTCGTTTGCGTTCGGTGACGTCGCGCGACGACGCATAGATGTAGGTCCGCCCGTCGATTTCGACGAGATGGGCGTTGATCTCGGTGTCGAAGACCGTTCCGTCGCGCCGATGGTGGCGCCGTTCGATGAGTCTCGGTTGCTGGTTGGAAAGGATGGGCAGATATCGGCTCCGCAAAATTTCAGGACTCATCTCGGGGTCCCAGTCGGAGATTTTGAGCGTCGCCGCCTCATCGTCCGCGTAACCCAGGCCGCGGAGGAACGAGTCGCTGGCTTCCGCCAAATTGCCGTCGAGATCGAGGACATGCAGGCCGTCGCTGGCGGTTCTGAGCAAGGCGCGGAACCGTTCCGCCTCGCGGTGGAGACGGGCTTCGCCGATTTCCGACGCCTGGGCGTAGGCGCTCAATCGATCTTGCGTTTCCAATTGACGGCGATAGAGCATCATCAGGATGGCGATCAGCGCCAGAGCGGCCAAGCCGCTCGCCATCGACTGATTGCGCCAGGATCGCAGATAGTCCTCGGCGGCGACGGCGACGATCACATTGAGGGGGTAGGCGGGAAGGGTGACAAAGGCATAGCTGCGTGCGATATCGTCCACCGGCGAGATGAAGTCACCTTCGCCGTGCGGTTGTCCGGACAGGATCAGTCCGGCCAGTCCCCGGCCTTCCAACGGTTGATTGAGTTGTTCGACCACTCGCGGGCGGCGGAGCGCCAAACGGGAATCGTCGGTGCGCCGCACGGCGATCAGGCCCTTCTCGCCGATATCCGGGCGATCGATCAGGGCCTGAAAATAGACCAGATTGATGGCGGCATTGGCGGCGCCGATGAAGTGGCCTTCGCCGTCGCGAATGGCGATGGCCATGATGAGTCTTTGCTCCTTGCTCATCCGGCCGATGAGGACCTCGGAAATGACGACATCGCGGCTTGGGTCGTCGCGCAGTTGCTGGAACCAGGCGCGGTCGGCCACGTTGAAGGGCACGTGCGGCGTGACCGAGCCGGCGCCGAACACCGTTTGGCCTTGGGCATTGAAGATGTGGTAATTGACGACGGCCGGGAACGACCGCAGATGCTTGCCCATCCAGGCTTCGATATCGCTTCGGCGTTCTGCCGATGGATGCCCCGACAGATCGGCGGCGCCAATTTGTTGCGCGAAGACCCCGAGATCGCCTTGCGCCCGATCGAAGTCGCCTTCGATGGTCCTGGCGAGAATCTCCGCCAGATTGTTGGCGGTGATGATGGCCTCGCGGCGACCGGTCTGGTAGCCGTTCCAGAAGAGATATCCGAAAAGCCCGAGGATGACGAGCAGGGTCGTGAAAAAGAGGAGGGTGACGCGGCCAGTGTTTCGGGGCGGCAAAGACATGCTGCGACCAGAAGGAGTCGTCTCGATGATCATGGTCGCCAGGTCCTCTGCGCGGCGAATCTCCTCACGCTCTGCGGTAGAAGAGCTCCAGGAGGCATGATTTAACAAAGAAGCAAGGTCCTGTATAGGACCCGTTGTTCAGGGGACCATATCCGCGTTCCGAGCGCAGACGGTTTTCACGATGAGGAGAGTGCGGAATCCCTCTCTTTCCAGGCAATTCGGCTGGCACACGGGGAATTTTGATCACAGATGAACGCCGATGCCGCTTCGCGGCGCACAGATGACAGGAGATGAAGTCCCCTGTGCGGCCGCAGGCAATCGAAATACAAAAGCGAGACCAAGCGGGATTGATGCCTGCGGCGCTCCTTTTGTCAGGGCTCATCTGTGAGTCGCGAAGCGGTATCGGTGTTGATCTGTGCTCCCTGAAAGCCGTCAATGTTCCCAAGTCCTTTGACATTTCAGGGAAAATATCACCGGCCCTCGCGGGCCTTCGGCGATTGCTCGCGCAATCGGTCGTAATAGGCGACCGTGTCGGCGGGCAGCCAGGACCGATAGGCGTTGACCACGATGTCATGCACGTCGGACGAGGCGATAAGCGCGTTGACCTGGGCGATGAAGGCTTCGCCGAAGGGCGATCGGGAGCAGGCGACATGCGAGGCGACGAGGGGCGGTTCTTCGGCGACGGGGACGAAAACGAATTTCGCGGGATCATAGCCTTGAGATTTGACGGCATAATCCAGTTCCGAACTATACCCGATGACGCCGTCGAGATCGCGGCGGTCGGCCAGTTTGCGCAAGCTCGTCGAGAAGAGATCGGCGGATTGGACGGCGATCACCAAGCCGGAATCGAAATTGGCTTTCAGCGCCGCGTTGATGCCCTCGCCATAGCTGCGGCCGGCCACGATGGCCACATGCCAGAGGTGCGAGGCCAGGAGATCGCCCAGACGGACGGCGCCTTTCGCCGACAGAAACGGCTTCAGTCGCGGCAGGCTCACCCGGTTGACGACTAGGCCATTGGGCAATAATTCAATATAAGGTGCGGAAAAAACGAACACTTTCTCCCGCTCCGGAGTCTTGAGAAATGCCGGATTGCAGGCGTTCGGCCGGGTTTTCATTTCCTCTTGAATGCGCGATACCGGGGCGGTGACCCAGCTATGTCGATAGTCCGGAAGGTGTTTTTCGATGGCGGTGGTGAGTTGGTCGAGATATCCGCTGTCCTTGTCGGGGCCGGAGACGATGGATCCTGGCGCAAAGTCGCTGCGGAACCAAAATACTGTCGGTTGTTCGGCTTTGCAGGGGGTGGATATCATGACAATGCAAAGGGCAAATTGTAGTATTATTGACCGCATTTCATGTCTCCGGAGACCAAAAATTTTAAATATCTTGATTGTTTTTATAGGATGAAATTTCCAATCCTTCAATTGCGTGGCGGCGGCATGAAAGACGGGAAGCTGACGGGCCGTGTCTTTCGCCGCGTTATCATGGGTTATATAGTCCTGGCGTTTTTTCTGACCCTTGGCCAATTGACCTGGGAATATGAGAGCGCCTCGCGGAATGTCTCCCGCGATCTCGGCGCGCTTGGTCGATCCTTCGCGCCCGGGATCTCGGACGCCTTGTGGAATTACCAGGACGAATTGCTGAAAGCGATGGTCGCGGGAATCCGCCAAAATCCCGTGGTGACCGGGGTGATGGTGGAAAAACGCGGAGGCGTGACGGTCGCCGCCGAAGGGCACCTTCCAGCCGAGATGGCCACCGGCGAATGGGAATTTCTGCCTCCCTATCAGGCGTATGTGACGCCGTTGGAATATGATTTGGGAACGGAGCGCGATGTCATCGGCAGGCTGGTCATCGTTTCGGATTTCGAAATCGTCAAGGAACGCGTCGTCGCCAGTTTCAAGACCAGCGTGATGATCGCCGCGGTCAATGCCGCGCTGTTGTGGCTGCTTTTCTATGTGGTCATCACCCACACGGTATCGCGGCCGTTGGCCCGTCTGTCGCGGCTGGTGGCGGCGGCCGACAAGAATATTGGCGCGGCGCCCCTGCTCTACGCGGGGGATGACGAGATTGGAATTCTGGTCGAGGCGCTCAACGGCATGCGGGCGCGGCTGGCGACGTCGCACCGTGAGCTTGAAGCCAAAGTGGAAGAGCGGACGCAGGAACTCCAGACGTTGGCCGGGGAACTCCGGCTGCTGTCGACCAAGGACGCGCTGACGGGCTGTTTCAATCGCCGCAATATGGAGGAACGCCTGGGGACCGAGATCGCGCGGTCGCGGCGCTACGGTCTGCATCTGTCTCTGGTGCTCTGCGACATCGACCGCTTCAAGACGGTCAACGACACCTATGGCCACGCCACCGGAGATCATGTGCTGCGCGACTTCGCTCAATTGTTGACGGCCGGCGTTCGGCAGGAGGTCGACTGGGTGGTGCGTTTCGGTGGCGAGGAGTTCCTGGTGGTATTGCCGGAAACGCCGGTTGCCGGCGCCGTGAGTCTGATGGAGCGATTCCGGCAGGTTTTCGCCGAACGCCCGATGGTGTTCGGCGATCAGCGGTTCCATGTGACGGCCAGTTTCGGTGTCGTGTCCATCGATGGGGCGACGGCGGACAGCGTCGATGCCACCGGCCTGTTGGCGTCCGCCGATCAGGCGCTCTATCGGGCGAAGACCGACGGCCGCAACCGCGTCGCCGTCGCCTCGCCGCCCTGATCGCTTCCGATCACCGCACCTTGCTGTTAACGGCGGGGTGTGGCCTGCGATCATCGAGCAGATGGCGGAGGGACAGGATCGGGTGGCGGAGCAGCATGCGGGGCCCGGCCCAGCGCATGACCTGTCTGACGCGCTCCCGCATGTCGGCTTTGTAGCAGTGGACCGGGCAGGCGGCGCAGGTCGGCTTGTCGTCACCGAAGCGGCAGCGGTCCAACCGCAGGCGGGCATAGTCGTGCAGCTCCGCGCAATCGGAGCAAAGCGTTCCCCGCTTGGTGCGATGATGGGCGCGGCAATAAAGCGACAGCATGGCCGCGATGGTCTGGAACTCGCGCCCGCGCCGCCTGTTGTCATGATGCCCGGTCACCACCGTCACGCTACGGCCACGCCAGCATCGGCGTCCGGTGGTGTCGGATAGAAATCGTCATCGGCCCGCTTGGAGGTGCCGACGATGCTCTGCCCACGCTGGATAGCGGGCGGTTTGGGTGTGGCGAACAGGTCATCCATCGCAAGACTATACGACAGCGGCCGTCATCCTGGCGAGTCGCGGCTGGGCGGCACGGCGAGATGGAACTGGCCGTGCCGCAGATAACAGGATAAATGCGATTGGCCCCTTAGGCGACGGCGCCGTTTTTATTGGTGTTCCTACGGTCTTTGTAGATTATCGACGAGAGCGCTATTGTCGCGGATCATCGCGCGCAGGATCCTGTTGTATATTTTTGGCATTTCTTCCTCGAAGGCATATTTTGCTCCGGTGACGACGTCCCCCTCGATAACGATCTGATCTTTCAGGGTTTTTTGTGATAGCACCATGCCGCCGGCGCTCTTCGCGTTGACTTCGACGAGATACCAGAATTTGCCATTTATATAGGTGTCGAAGTTCCACTCCCGGATCAAGACTTCGATCTGGCTTTTGGACCTGTCGGCTGGTGCCACTTGAAATCCCATGGACGTCAGTTCAGATCCGAGGTCGCGTGTCATCAGATCGGCCAGTGGTTTCTTTCCCTCTGTCGTCACGTCCCACGTGTTTCCAAAGCCGGCTCGGTAGTGCCCGATGTAGTAAGGCGTCTTGTCCGCGTTCGTCACGTAAGGGCGCTCATCCTTGACCTGAACCGAGACGGTATTTCCCTGGACCGCCACCTTGTTCACGGGCTCCTGATATTTGAGATCGATGGATTGCCCAGCTACACAGGCCGATAACGTGGCGGCTGCAGAGACGGCGGCAATCAGACGTAAAAGTCTAGCAAACATAGGTTCCCCCCACAATTTAAGGGGGCAACATATCATGTCTTTTCTCGTCATGAGAATCGACAATGCGTGGTTCCACTCACGGTCGCGCGCATTGGTGCCTTCGCCTTGCGAGATGATTCTTGGCCGGACGTTCCACCCGGCGCACAAGTTACGGAGATCGGTTCCGATCACCGCAACTTGCAAGGCTGACGCCCGGAGGACTCGGGCTTGTTTGTCAAAACGTTCTTTCCATCACATGGCGTCGAGATCTATTCCGCGGGTTTCGCGACCGATCAGGATCATGGCGAGGGACAGGCCGTTCCAAAAGACCACGATCCCTTCCACCGCGTCCAAACGGACGTGGTTCCCCTTTGCATCCGTCCGAGAGATGCGCTACCTGGCAAAGACGGCGGCGTTGGCCAAACGGGTGCTGATGTCAAGTTCTAGATTGCGGACCCAGGAATTGTACTGCGAGTGAAAAGCGCCGCCCTCGGCGGACATTCCGGTGGTTGACCGACGATCAATGCGCCACCGGTTCTGGTCGAACATGATATTGACGACGGCTACTCGGCCGCCTTGTGCCTGCGTGGCGATGAGGTGGCCGCTGCCGGCGTGTTCGAACGTCCAGTGACGGGTTTTGCCCGCCTCGACGATCAACATTTCGATCCGGTCCATCGGCAATGCCTGGGCTCCCGCCGGAATCGGTTGGTCGACGTTGTAGATCGTGCGTGCGCAGGCCCCCAGGACAAGCGCCGCCAGCACGACAAAGAGCTTCTTCATGAAATGGAATTCCCCACAAGTTATATGGGAAATAATAACTCGCGGCGTCCAATGTGCAATCGGGAATTGCTTGGTACCGTCGCGGTTCCGGCCAACAACGCGCGTTATCACCGCTTAAGGCCGCTTCCTGCTCTTGGTGCCCTTTGTGGTCGTTCCGATATTTTTTGTCGCACCGGAACGACGGGGATAAGCCACGGGCGGCGTAGGTGATCAAAAGCCTAACCAGTCCATTCGTCTGGCCCTCCGATCGTTCGAGAGGGACGCGTTCTCGAAAGTATTTCGGGATTCGTCTTCAAAGTGTGACCCGATTGGGGTTTACGCCGACCGAGGGTGCGTAACCTCCACTTCCCCCTTTGCATCCGGGCGCAGGATGCGCTATACGGTCCCTTCCGCCGCGTCCCTGGTGACGTGGTCGCGTCCAGTGCACCCGTAGCTCAGCTGGATAGAGCGCTGCCCTCCGAAGGCAGAGGCCGGGGGTTCGAATCTCTCCGGGTGCACCAATCTCCTCAAAGGCTTAAGAGATGCCGCCGTACGGCCCGGTTCGGGCTGGAAGCCACCGGGTAGCCACGAAATCCTCCGAGATTCGTAGGGCGTATTTGGGCGCAGGTGGGGTGGCGGCCGATCGGCATCCTTGTAAGGCAAGATGAAGGAATGGCGCCAACCGTCGCCTAAGTCGTTGTCTGGACGTCGTTTTTCATGGTGCCAGGCAGTGGTTTTCTGGCTCCAATATGGCGCCATTCGCAGCAATGGCTAAAACAACCGGGATTCCCAAGCCTCAACCGTCTTTCCCGCGATCATGGTCATCACCGGAATATCGGCCAGCGGTCGATCGCCAAGAATCTCGTGAGAGACCAAGGCAAAATCCATCCAATCATCCTCGGTCGACTCGTCATGTCGCAAGCTCAGCGCTGTCCAAGCCAGCAGTACGGCCCAACGGATGCGGCGGGCCGGAAGGTATTTACCGAGCAGCAAGGCCGTGCGACGTTTGGCCGACATCCGTTTGCCGTCCAGCAATTCGGCGATCGCGCCATCGTCCTCGAACCACGATTCTGTGAACGGAAAATCATCTTCCCATACGGCACTGCCATTGATCGCCTTGGCGACCATTGACGGCGTCTGTCGGGCAGGCGGGATGTCGGCCAACAGTCTGGCAACCAGGCTGTCGACCGGAACGGCCTCGGGGTTCACGGCGATCAGCCCGGCCCTCTCGACGACATCCACCAATCCGAATGGTGGAAGAACGCCCGATTTCCGAGCCTCCGCCAAGGCGTGCCCCAGCGCCAGACGAACATGATCGATGTCGCTGTCGTAGCAATCGGCTTGGGTCTCCACCTGGAACAGGAAGATATCGGCATCGGCCTTGGTGAGGCCCGCGTTGACCCAGGCATCGCGTACGCCGACACCCTGCTTCAGCAGCAATGCGGCGGCGGCCCGCTTTCGCCCGTCTTTGACCATTACGAACAGACTCTGCGCTCCCGAGCCGTCGATCCCGGTGACGACCACGTCACGTACCACCGCCGCCGCCAATGGGGCGCACTCGACGCCTTTCTGACGACAGACGCGGATGACGGCGTCGACCGCAGGGCGGTCATCATCGGGCAGCCAGTTTCGGATTGCGATCATCCGGCGCAGCATGGTGGCGGAGACATGTCCGGCGGTGGCGGCCTGTTGCAGAAGACCGGCGGTTTCGCGCCGCGTCGTCGCGCCCGAATCCAGCAGCCAGCCGACAGCGGCCTCCCGCAATGCCGGATCCGGTGCGCTCAACAAGGCGGCGACGATACCGGCCCGGTGGCCCTCCGGGAAGGTCGACGTTTGCTCGGCCAGTTCAGCATGCAGGGCGAAGATGTCACCACTGCACCCATGAGCCATATCCGCCAGAATCTCGTCGATTTCGATCTTGCCGGGCAGAACGGAAACCGACTCGTGGTCGATCAGGCTGGCCATCGCCTCCTGAAGGTCGTCGCCCAGTTCCAGCTTGGCGCTGGCGAACTGGCGCAGCATCATCAGCAATGTGCCAGCGTCCAGCTTGCCCTCAAGTACCAGCGACCGCACATGTGCCCGCGCCATCGACACGGCTTCAACCGCTTCGACCGAGTTGCGCTCGACGCCGTAGCGCAAGACTTCCAGGGCCTGACCGACCATAAAGGTGAAGGCGTCGAGCAAGGCTTGCTTCGGCTTCTTCTTCCTCGCCTCCTTTGCTGTGAGGTCAAGGAGGTCAAGGATGCTGTCCGGCGCCGCCGCCAGCGCCTCGCCAACATTCCGAAGGCCCCCGCTTACATGCCCTTCGCTCAAATCATCGGCGACCACTTGGCAAGCTGCATCAGGGCGGCGCGGGGCATCATGGAACCATCTCCAGGCAATCGAAAAAATTCGGCGCATGGTAGCCGATGCAGACGCGGGCCGCGATGTCGTTTCCAATCCTTCAGTCCGCACCGCTGTAACGCGCGGGGGGGGGCGACAGACCACTATGAATTGTGGCCAAAAAAACAACTAAAAGGAGCATTAATAGCCTGTCAAGTCGGCTAAAGCCGCAAACTCGACGACCGTAGCGGGTCGTAATTGCCGAAGTGCCCGCCTGACGGCAGCGCCCGTTTTGCCTGTTTCGCGCCCATGGCGGCCGTTCAGGAGCGCTTTCGCAACGTCCCAGAGCAGCCATTGAGTCTTCTTGAAAGCGCCCAACAGCAAGAAACCGGGCGTTTCCTCGGCTGCCCCCCAACGGTTCTGCAGGATTGATATATTGTAGTTTATGGACTACATTACGCCATGGTGGACCTGAAGCAAACTGAGACATTCCGGAAGTGGTGGACGAAATTGCGCGACGAGCGTGCCCGCGCTCTGGTGGCCGCGCGCCTTGATCGGCTGGCCTACGGCCTGACCGGTGACACGGAACCTGTCGGCGACGGCATCAGCGAGTTGCGAATCCACTACGGCCCAGGATATCGGGTCTATTTCGAGCGGCGCGGCACGACAATCATTGTCCTGTTGTGCGGTGGCAACAAAGGTTCCCAAGCCAGGGACATCAAGACAGCAAAGCGCCTTGCTGCTGAATGGAGTAAATGACCATGGCTGAGAAGCTGACAACTTTTGACCCCGCCGAACTATTGACCTCAGATGAGGCTGTAGCAGCTTTCATGGCTGACGCGTTCGAGTCCGGCGATGCTGGTTACGTTGCCCATGCACTGGGTGTCGTTGCCCGTGCGCGAGGAATGGCTGGGATTGCGAGAGATACTGGACTGTCGCGCGAACAGCTTTATCGGTCTTTCAGCGAGCGGGGCAATCCAACGCTCAAGACCACCTTGGCGGTGATGAAAGCCCTTGGCATTGACCTAACAGCCAAACCGGCCGGCTGAGATATTGCTCAAACCCTCGGTCCATCTTGCGCCCATAAGAGACAAAGGGCTTGTCCTCATCCACTTTCCTGAGTATCGGTCGATGGCTATGATGGGTGAAAATTGACACCTAATCTGGAGCGGGAATTGTCAAACGGCGATGTCGTTCAGTCGGTAAGGCGTAAGCTTGTATCAGAAATAATAGACATGTTCGCCGCTGCAACACTGTTGTTGCTTTGGTGTCAAACCATTATCATGCCATTAATTCTTCTTGTGCAAATAACGCGACCAGACATGATCGGCGGTATTCCGTTATATGAAACAGTGATTGCGACGCTTAGTGGACCATTACTGATTATAATCATGCGGTATTGTCGCAAACGAGCAGCGGAAAAATGGTATGCGCAGGCCGCTATTGTCCTAGTGGGCTCCGTTTATCTTGGCAATTTGGTCTTTCATAACCTCTGGCTATGAATCGGCACGCGAGTTTGTAGCCCAGTGGCACGAGGCTTGCGGCCGCTTTTGGCCCGACCCGGTCGTGCCGTAGATCTGCGTCGGCGTTCGTCATTGGTCCATCCACATCACTATTCTGACGGCTGTCTTCAGTCGCACCGTCAAGCCGCCCGCATCCATCCATGATCGGAAGGCGCGAACGTGGTTTGCTCATGCTTCTGGTCGTCGAATTCATTCAGCAGTTCGAGAATGCGATCCGCCAAGTCCCGGTCATGTTGCTGTAGGGCGAAGAACATCCGGATTGCCCGGTCGGCCGAAGGGGTGATCGGCTTCTTGCGGTTGGCTTCCATCCGCGTGACCTGCAGGCGCTGAACGCCGATGATCTTGCCCATGCCTTCCTGCGACAGATCGAGCATCGAGCGGATGAAGCGCAGTTCCTGCCCGCAGATCGGGTGTGGCGAGGTAATGATCTCGCGCAGCACCAAAGCGTGGAGCCCGTCGGCATCGTGGATGGAAAGGCCCTGGCCGTAAGGCGTCTCGTGGACGGTGTAGCCGTTGGCCAGGAACACCCAGTCCAGTCCGCATCCCGCGTAGGGGAAAAGGGAAGTGTCGGTGTTGGTCATTGGTCTATCCACATCACTGTTTTCACGATCACGCTGTCGTCGTCCTTCAGAAGGATGGTGGCGGCCCCGGCATCGCGCGTTCCACGAATGCGCCGGCGAATGACCGCCTCCCACCCGCCTGTAACCTTTGTCGGCGCATCCAGCACCATGCCTTCCCGCAGGATACGGTAGATATCCACCGTCAAGATTTCCCTCTCTTTGGAACGATCTTGCGGATGTCCGACGATGACGACCTTCGCGGTGTCCGCCGCCCGTTCCTTGATCAGTCGTTCGGCGTCATTGGCGCGAAGCTGGTTCCAGTTGATCGGGCGCTGTACGGGTGTTGGGTCAGTCATTTATGTATCCATATGATACATGATCGGCGGCAATCAAGCTAATCAAATGGAAACTCCCTTCATGGCTTGGGTGGTACTCCAGCACATAGATTTTTGGTCGCTCGCGCGCACCTGGAGGCTGACGTCCTTCACCTCGGCGCCTGAAAGTCGAGGAGGTCAGCCGTGATCGCGGTGTCGGCGCCGCAATATTCAACTGAGCCACCGTCAGTCAGTCTTCCTCCGTCGACGGAGCGATCGCGGCGGTTTGGCCTGGAAACATTGCTGCCAATTGGGCCTCGGCCCATTCGGCCAACGCTTCCGTGTCATCAAGCATGCGCCTTGCCTGGTCCATGCGACCCAATTTGGCGCCATACTCCACTTCATCCTTGCGGCTCATGATGATCGTCAGCTTGGTCTCGATGGCCTTGGGCAGCTTGTTGCCGAAGCCGTCGCGCAGCAGTTGCACGATCGCCTTGTGGTCCTGCTGGTTGACCTTTTGCCGGGTGGCGGCCGTAAGGGCGTCGGCGTAGCCGATGGCAGCCTTCACCAATGCGGCGCAGTAGACGTCGGGATCGTCTCCCGGATCATGCAGATCGATACCGTTCCTGGCCAACTTCAGGAACCCGCGCGCCTTGGCCAAGCGGCCCCGCCAGTGATCTTTGGGAACCGTTTTGGTGCTGCCCGTCCTGGTCATTGCCTCCTCCTGGCCAGGGCGGCAACTTCGGCGGGGCGGAGGCCTTTGATGGGTATCGCTTCCGCCTCCACGTTCATCCACCAGGGGTCGCCCGCCGACAGCCGGAGCACGTCGTCCACGCCGATGGAAACGAGCGATGGCGAGAAC
>DATNIV010000539.1:0-2346 GCA_035604255.1 Telmatospirillum sp.
ACCGGATCGGGAGAACGTCGAGGTTCGCACCAGCCATACCGGGCTCGGCTTTCATCCGGCTGCGCTGTGGGTCATCGCCGACCGGCTGGCGCAGGCCCCCGGCACATGGAAGCCATTCCGGCCCGGCCCACTGGTTGCGCCGTTCTTTCCTCGGCCGGCGAGACCATAGCGCAACAGGGACAGGTGCCCGCGGATTGTCGCTTGGCGAACGGTAGTTGGAAGGCGGCCATTTGGTTGGGACCCGCCTGGAGCTGCTCGATCGTCAGGAAGTGGATAGGCAGATCAGGAATTGGCTCGAAAGGTGACGTCCGATAATTCGCCCTGAGACATTTGGCGCTGGTCCGTACCCGCATCCCGCGGGTGATGGCGCCCAAACCGATCATGACTTGATACCCAATCTCCGTGCAACACCGCGCCAGCCAAGGAAGTTTCGCCGGCGAGCGCCACGCCCGCGCAAATCTCCGCGAACTTGTCAGCTTTGCCTTGGCCATAACAGCCCAGCATTTCGAGACATTCCCTCTGCGTCGCAAGGCTGGTCCCGCCTCCAACCGTGCCGACGATGAGCGAAGTCAGCGTCACTGACCAATAATAGTCCCCGTTCTCCAATAATTGGGAATACGTAACCGCGGCCTGGGACTCGGAAATATCGGCCACGTCCTGGCCAGTCGCGATGAACATCGCGGTGAGGCCATTTGGTGCATGAGAGCTGTTGTTCGCCGAACCGGCAAGAAAGGCACCTGTCGTCGAGATCTGACGCGCCTCGAACAGCTCCTTCGCATTGACGCCCATGAGATCCTTCAGAATGTCGTTGCTGATGACCGCCTCGGCGACAACTCGCCTGCCGCGAGTTAGCAGCATGTTGATCCTGGAGTGCTTTTTATCGGTATCCATATTCCCGGACAGGACATATTGTGCGCCGCCGGGGTGGTTCTTCTTGATCCACTCACAAGCCGCGAGAGTCGCTTTGCCGACCATGTTCTGCCCGGCCGTATCGCCCGTGGTATAGTTGAATCGCAGATGTCGCAGAGGTCCAATGGAGAATTGCTGGATCTTGACGAGCTTGCCAATGCGCGTCGTTGCATCCGCCTCCCGCTTGATCGCTGCAAAATTTTCATCGATCCAACGGCCGAATTCCCGGGCGCTTACGGCGTCTTTAAATATGAAGACGGGTGAACGCTGCATATATTGTTCGACGACTGTCGTCCTCACGCCGCCGCATTCCGTCAATAACCGCATTCCCCGGTTATAACTCGCAACCAGCGTTCCCTCGGTGGTCGCAAGCGGGATAAAAAAATCTCCTTGCGCATGTTCCCCGTTGATTCGAAGCGGACCGGCGACGCCGATTGGCACTTGAGCCACCCCGATGAAGTTCTCGATGTTCCCCTGCAGGATCGAAGGATCAAAAGAATATTTGGCGACGTGCGGCAGGTCCGCTCCGGTCTGCTCGCGGATGAACTCGCGCCTTATCGCCGCGTTCTTAGCGGTATAGTCGTTGATCTCGTCACGCGGAATTGCCGATCGTCTTATTGCCGTCGCGGTCTCGGGCATCATCGTTCTCCGTCGGCGGCATGACCGGTCCACGGCGAGCGGCCATGGACCGGACCGCGCAGGGGCCTAATACATCATGACTTTGCCAAATTCGCCCCATGTCTTGCCGTCGAACCGCTCCAACTGCATTTGTTTGATCGGCGAGAAATCGGTCGGGCTCGTCATGACCCTAATCCCCGGATAGAACACGCCGATCGGCATATTGAGGTTCGCGGCCTGGCGCATGACGTTTTCGCGCGTGAGATCGTCACCGCACTGCTTGAGCACCTGGACCAGCGTTTGCGCCATGGCGTAGCCGTACAGGTAATTGCCGTCCGCCATGTTGGCCTTCGGCTGATATTTGGCCATAAAGGCGCGGAAGTCCTGGAACGCCGGGTCGTTGTCCCAGCGCGGATCGTTCTGGTCACGCAGGTAGCCGGAAGAAACGAGCCCGACCGATTTCTCGGTGCCCGCCGCCTCCAGCACCGGCCGGGCGATCGCATTGTTGGAGACGAGCTGCAGGGGGTGCCAGTTGATGTCGTAGGCCTTGCGGATCGCCTGCGCGCCGAATTTCGAGGT
This sequence comes from Telmatospirillum sp., assembly GCA_035604255.1. Lineage (GTDB taxonomy): Bacteria > Pseudomonadota > Alphaproteobacteria > Rhodospirillales > Magnetospirillaceae > Telmatospirillum. The sequence continues at coordinate 2,107 of DATNIV010000539.1, forward strand.
CGTGATGTTGATGAAAGCATCGGCGCCGGAACTCTGCAGGGTGATGATCTGCGTGTCCACGGTCGCATCGGTAACCTCGTAGGCCTGCTCCGAGACGATCATCGTCTTGGCCCGCTCGCCGAGCACCTCCTTGACGCCGGCGAGATAGTCCTTCCCGAAATCGTCGTTCTGATACAGGATGCCGATCTTCGCGTCGGGCTTGTTCTCGAGCAGGTATCGGGCGTAGATCCGCGCCTCGGT
>DATNIV010000540.1:0-4524 GCA_035604255.1 Telmatospirillum sp.
GCCTCACCTTGCTCGGCGGCCCCTCTCAAAGCAGTCCCCTGATGCCGTTGGATCTGATGCCTTCGGTGGTCGAAGCCGGGTCTGATCCCTTTGGAATTCAGGGCCGCAACATCAATATACGCGGCAAGAGCAACTTCCACCTGTCTTCGACCGTCGAGGGCCTCCCGATCGCCGCCATTGTCGGCGGTGCCGACCTGTTCGATCTGGAAGACGTCGGACAAGAGGATTTGTATCGCGGCGGATTACAGGCCGGACAGGGACTAGGCATCTCCAATGCCACCGGCGCCATCGACCAGCGCCTGCTCGCACCCCAGGATAAACTCGGCGTTTTCGGTGATCAGTCGTTCGGTTCCTTCAATTTCCGCAAGACGTTTGGCCGCGTCGACAGTGGCGCCCTTCCCGCAAGCGGCACCAGGGCCTTCCTCTCAGGCTCGACCACGGCGGCAGATAAATGGAAGGGAGCCGGGGACGAGAGCCGCGACAACTTTATGCTCGGCGTCAGTCAAACCTTGGGTGAGCGGGTCACCGTGGATTTCGATGCCGTCTACAATAATTTTAAGGGAAATGCGTTTCGTTCGCTGAGCTACGCCCAAACACAAGACCTGCGCAATAACTACAATTACGAATACGCCACGTCTCTAAAGACCGCTGCGGGCGCTGTGGACGCCACTTACTATAAATTCAACTGGGCTCAGGCCGAGGATTTCGCCACCCTCGGAAAGGTCGACGTTGAATTGACGGAAGGCCAGCATCTCGTCCTCAAGCCCTACTTCTGGAACAACAACGGGGTCTCCTGGTCTGGAAGCGGGACGGGATCCAGCGCGACCGTCACCAAATGGACTCAGCGCAATACCAATTACGGTGGCGTTCTGGAATATGATGCTCACTTTGGCACGGCAACCGACGTTACCGCCGGCTATTGGCTGCAATCGATGGAACCGCCACCGCCACCGACCGACCAGCGGAAATACACGATCGCCGCCGATGGAGGCCTTGTTTACTCAGGCTGGAGCACATTGGCGAAGATCGACAATTTCATCGTCAACAGCCCCTTTACCCAGCTAACGCAAACCTTCGGCCAAACAGTCGTCAGCGGCGGCGTTCGCTACATGGACCTCGGCGCGCCAAAAATGCAGTACTACAAGACGACGGGCCTGCCGAACGTCTCCATTGACGATATCTGGGCCTACAATCCGACGCCGGATAGCAATGCGACCGTTTCCGCAAAGAACTACGGAGAAGCCCTTCCCAATATCGGCGTCCGCCGGGACTTGAATTCCGCATGGAGCGTCAGCGCCTCTTATGGCCGCAAGTTCGGCCGTCCGGACTGGGGTCCTCAGGCGAGCAACTTCATCAGCAACGAATCCACGTTTCTCGCCAAGGGCATCACCCTGCAGAGCCTGGTCGACAGGGTAAAACCCGAACTGTCCGACCAGATCGATATCAGCACCCGTTACGACCACGGCGGACTGTCCGTCGTGCCCACCGCCTTCTTCGCGAAAAACCAGAACAAGCAAATTCAGGTCTACGACCCCTCGCTCGCAGGCGTGTCCTACTATCAAGGGACGGGCAAGAGTACGGCCTATGGCCTCGAACTCGAAGCCGGCTATCAGATCGACGAGTCCTGGACGTTGTTCGGAACTGGCACCCTTGCGTCCGAAACCTATGACGGAAATACGCCGGATTTGAATGGCGGACTGACCATCGCGACCAAGGGGATGCAAGTTCCCAATGCACCGACGGCCATGCTGAAAGGTGGGGTCACTTATCGCTGGGGCGATCTCTCCGTGACGCCAATCGTGCGCTACATCGGGGAACGCTATGGCACTTCGGTCCAGACCCAATCGGCAAAGGCCTATACCATTCTCGACGTCAACGCCGGCTACAATTTCGGTCGCAATGTCGGGATCGAGACCTTGTCGGCCGGAGTATCGTTGCTGAATCTGCTGAACCGTCACTATGTCTCGCAGATCACGCCAAGCGACACGACGACGAATCCGACGACCGGAGCGGCAACCTATAGCGTCGGAGCGCCACGAACAATCGTCGGAACTCTTTCTCTCAAATTCTGAAGACAACCGTTCAACCGCGAGGGAGGGTCCCTCGCGGTTCCTCTCACCAAGGTCCGCAAAGGCTACGACTTCAAATGTGTTTTACGTCCTCCCGCCCCGAGTTCGACCTCGGGGCGGGAGGGCCGCGCGTCTTACTTCTGCACGCTGAATTTGTAGATGATTTTGCCCTTATACCAATCGCCGGCGTTCAGCACGGTCGAGGGGAAATTCGGCTTGTTGACCGAATCCGGGAAATGTTGGGGTTCAAGACTGAAAGCGCCATGCACATTGTACACTTGGCCGCCTTTACCAACATCGCGCGGGGCCTTGCCTTCCAGGAAATTTCCCGAATAGAACTGGATCCCCGGCTCGGTCGAATAGATCTCCAACACACGGCCGGACGTCGGCTCGACCACGCGGGCCGACATACTCAATGCGCCGGCCTTCTTGTTCACCACATAATTCACATCATAACCCGGACCATATTTGATCTGGTCGTAATCGGCGGTGATACGGGCGCCGATTTTCACCGGTTTGGTGAAATCCATCGGCGTGCCCTTCACCGGACGGAATTCGCCCGTGGTGATCAGGGTCGCATCGACCGGGGTGATGGCGTCGGCCGGAATGGTCAGAATATGGTCGAGGATGTCGCCCTTCCCGGCCAGATTGACGAACAAATGACTGGTGAAATTGACAACGCTCGGCTTGTCGATTGCCACCGCCTCATAGGAAATGTCCAGCGCATTGCCGTCGGTCACCTTATAGATCACGCGCGACGGCACCGTCCCCGGGAAGTTCTCTTCACCATCCTTGAACGTGTAAGACATCTCGACCGTCGAAGCGTCGATCTGATGGGCATCGAACACGACAAAGCGAGAGCCCTTCTCGCCGCCGTGCAAGGTGTTCGGCGGGTTGTTGATCTTGAGCTGATAGTCTTGGCCGTTCAGGGTGAATTTGCCTTTGGCGATCCGGTTGGCGTAACGGCCGATAAAGGCATTCATCGAGCCTTGTCCGCCCATCACCTGATCGATCGATTCATAGCCGAGCACCACGTCGCCCAATTTCCCATGCCGATCGGGAACCAGGATCTGCTCGACCCGAGCGCCGTAGTTGGTGATTTTCACCACCATGCCTTTTTTGTTTTTGATGGTGAAAAGGTCGACTTTCTTGCCATCGACTTCCTTTTGGAATTTTGCAGGGTCCAGATCGACATAGCTCTTCATGCTATCTCCCGAGGCACCCAGCGCCGATGTTGCCAGCGCCAGCGATGAACAAAGGACGCACGCCGTCCCCAAAGTGGCAAGGTTTCGCAATTTCCATTCCCCTAAAAATTGATTGTTATCCGATCACGCGAAAAGACGTCCACATGGTCGGGGCACCCGGTCAATAGCCAGTAACCACGTTGGAGAATACTCCGCCGCTCCGAGGGCCGCAATGGTCAGGCCACTTTGTGGTCAGACCAATTTTAAAGCTCCATTGCCAAAATGCGGAAAGCGTTCTATGAACGGCGTTCCTTGGGGAGTAGCCGCCCGACGCGTTCTGGCGTTCGGGCCGTGCGTCAACATAATTGGCCGACAAAGGGGGAGACTCCCCTTGTTCCGCCGTGGCGCACGGAGCTTGAACAAGCCTGGCGAGACCAACGGTTCGACCCTTCGCACTCCGAGCGGAGAAGGGTTGACCGTGGTCATCTCGCCGCTCGAGGGACACCAAACCTCTTGGACTCTTTCCTGATATCGCTGTCGACCGTCGGGATCGCCGAGATCGGCGATCGCACCCAACTTCTCTCCCTCATGTTGGCCGCGCGCTTCCGAAAACCGTGGCCGATCATCGCCGGCATCCTCTGCGCAACCTTGGCCAATCATGCCGGGGCCGGGCTTGTCGGCGCCTGGCTTGGCCATCTGCTGACGCCGTTCTGGCTCGATCTTGCCGTCGGCCTGGGCATGATCGCCATGGCGCTGTGGACCCTGAAACCGGATCACCTGGACGGTGACGACGTTGTTCGGAACGGCAACGCCTTTCTGACCACTGTGGCAGCTTTTTTCGTCGCCGAGATCGGCGACAAGACACAAATCGCCACGCTCGCCCTCGCCGCAGCCTATCCCAGCCTGGTGATGGTGATTGCCGGATCGACGGCCGGTCTCCTGATCGCCAACGCGCCGGCGGTCTTCCTCGGCAAGGCCTTCGCCGATCGCCTGCCGATCGCTTCGATCAACAAAGCCGCAGCCATTCTCTTCGGGCTAATCGGCCTCGTGTTTTTGGCAAAAGCCTTGTTCCCTTAGGAAGCGAGCAAGAATAAGTTGAACGGCCCATCATTGCGAGGAGCGGAGCGACACGGCAATCCAGAATGGACAAAACCGTGCCCTGGATTGCGTCGCCGCGCTCGCAATGATGGTGTGGACGGCCCCTGCTCCGAGGCATCGAAGTGCCGTAAGGTGGTCGGTGATGAAACACGCCACATAGAGGGGGCCGCCCA
>DATNIV010000541.1:0-5537 GCA_035604255.1 Telmatospirillum sp.
GGTCGCCGCGCCAGCGGGATATTCGTGCTCGGTCGCGAAATCGTGAACCAACCGCACCATCTGGTCGATCAGGAAACAATTTTCACGCACCGTTTCGCTGCCCAGGCCATGCGTCTCGAAACGACGCCGCACCTCCTCATAGCCGGCCTGGAAGGCCTGCTTGAAAATCTCCAATGCCTGAGCGCGGCGTTGCGGCTTCGCTGGCGCTGCGGCGATCAGAGCGTCAAGGCGAATGATGATCTCTTGGCGATCGAGGATGACGCGCGGATTTTTGATCTTCGAATGCATTGAGACCCAGCCACGTAAAGATGAGCGAGGCAGAAATATAGCGGTGAAATTCATTGGTGCGTGGATTTTTCGGCTTCTCGCCGGACGAAAGGCAAAGAATCGCGACCCGGTGCGGATGGGGCGCTCCGACCAGAAGCGTCGTCGCGTTTCCGGACAGGTCTTTTGGCCGGCCGCGCCGCGTCGGATATCGCCTGCACCCAGGGGGCGACGGAAGGCTATCCGGCCATCGGCGTGATGACGCCGGTCAAGATGCCCAGCAACTGCAAAAGACCGAAGCCGGCAATCAAAAAGGCGCCGCAGAGAGCGGCTACTTTGCGCCCACGCCCGGCCAAGCGGTGATCCGCCCCTCCCAGACGCGAAAACCAACGGTGGAGACCAAGGGTTCCCAGACTCACCACGGCGACGGTCAGGGCGACACCAGCGGCCATAGCGAAGGTGGCGATCACGCCGATCCCGAAAATGCCGTTGGCCAGCGTGAACAGCAGCACCAGAATCGCCCCCGAACACGGGCGCAGGCCCACCGCCGCGCCCGTGGACAGGACATGCCACCATTCGGCGCGCCGCGACCCCGTCTCGATGTCTTGGTCGAGCCCATGATCATGACCGCAAGCGCAGTGCAGACCGTGCTGCTCTTCCTGCTGGTGCTCATGATCGCAGCAAACGCGGCCGCTGATCACCCCCCAGCCCATCCACAAGCCCAGTCCGGCGATGGCGGCGTAACTCGCGCTTTCAAGCAAAGCCGCATGGTTCAGAATGGTCCGGGTCCCGATGTCGAAGAGAGCGGTCAAAACGCCGACCAGGAGGATCGCCGAGCAGGCCTGGACCAGAGCGGCGGACAGGCTCATGGACAATCCATGCGCCAGGCGGGCCCGCCGGGTCAAAAAGTAGCTGCCGACGACCAGCTTGCCGTGGCCCGGCCCGACGGCATGGAACACCCCATAGAGAAAGGAGACCAGCACGATGGCCATGGCCGGACGCGGCGATTGGTCATCGCGGGCGGCGCGCAAATGGCTGCGCAGTTCCGCGTTGAGGCGCGACTGCATGGCGATCAGTCCACCCACGACGCTCCGTAAGGGAGCGGGAAGAGCAACGGCAGGCGACGGCAAAACCGGTAAGGACTCCGCAGTCTGATGCGCCGGCGCCGGGGCGGCACCCGGCGCCTCATCGGGACGACCAAAATAGTCGGCCGCCGAGGCGGGCGCGGCGAACAGCAGAGACAACAGGACCAGGAGTGCCGACAAACGAAGGAACATGGCGCCCTCAGCAGGAAATCTGGACAGATGGCGGAAAAACCGAACCGAAGTAGATCGGATGCTTCTTGTCTTCGCCGACGCTGGCCTTGCAGCCTTCGGCGCCAGGCCCCTCCAGGTGCGGCGGATGGCCCTTGGCCGGACCGACATCAACGTAATAGGTGTCGTCCCAGATACCGATTCGCACGGGTCCGGCATGGGGATCGACCGGTTGCGAGAGGACGACGGTGAAGCGGTAAACCAGGCGATCCCCATCCAGCCAGGCGTCAAAATCTTTGACGTCCTTGCCGATGGCGACCGGCTTATCACTCGCCCAGACGCGGTTGAAGTAGTCGTAATTCTTGAGATTCGAAAACGCCGATTGCTTCAGTTTGGCGATCTCGGCGGCTGAAAATGCGCCCTTGCCCCGGTGCTTGGCGACGTCGGTCAGCACCGAGGCGCTGAAATCCTCGTCGAAACTCCAATCCTGGCGCAGAGCGACAATGTGCCCCTGTTCGAACAAAGCGGTCAGGTCATAGTCGACCCAAACATGCGGGTGGCTTTGGGCCGCACCGGCGAACAAACAAAGAGACAAAGCCAGCAAGGCCGAAACCCGCGGGAAGGGCATAGGGGCATCCCCTGGTCAAAAGGCACGACAATCGTCGCTTCGAACCATGCCGGAAATATGGCGAAATTGCATGTCCGCTTTGGCCAGCGGTTGCAAATCACCGAGAGCCTCTTCATAAATGATATGTTATAACATATCATTTTGTGGGGACGACGATATGAACCGCTATCAAAACGGCACCGCTTTGGCATTGCTTCTGGCCTTCGCCCAACCGGCCTTCGCCCAGCAAGCCGCCATCGAAGGCGAGGTTCGTGACGCCCTGGGACGACCTCTGGCCGGCGCCACCATCATGCTGGAAGGCAGCGATGGCAAAGCCGTTGCCCAAACCACAGGCGACCAGAATGGTCATTTCTCTTTCCGCGGCGTCTCGACCGGTACCTATGCGTTGGTCGCCACCAAAGACGCTTTCGATACGGCGACGGCCGTTGTCTCGACCGCCACGTCCGGCTCAGCGAACACGGAATTGGTGCTGCAGGCGCATGCGGCACTGAACATGGCCGTGGTCGCCAAACAACTGGACGAGGCGCGCAACAACCTGTCGCCGCAGACCGGCACCAGCGCCTATACCATCGACAGCCAAGCCATCGCCGATTTGCCCCAGGGCGCCAACACCTCCTTCAATCAGGTTCTTGAACAGGCCCCTGGCGTCGCCCAGGATTCCTACGGTCAGGTTCATGTCCGCGGCGAACACGCCAATCTGCAGTACCGCATCAACGGCATTCTGCTGCCCGAAGGCATCAGCGGGTTCGGGCAGGTGCTGGACAGCCGCATCGTCGACCGGGCGCAACTGCTGACCGGCGCCCTGCCCGCCCAATATGGCTACCGAACCGCCGGCGTGGTCGATATCCAGACGAAAAGCGGCGCCTTCGAGCAGGGAGGCTTGGCCGATTTCTACGGCGGCAGCCACAGCACGATGCAGCCCTCGCTCCAATATGGCGGCAGCGAAGGCGCCCTCAACTATTTCGTCACCGGCAGTTACCTGGGCAACAACGAGGGAATCGAGCCACCGACATCAGCGCTTCACCCCCTGCATGACCATACGGATCAGGGCAAAGGATTCGGTTATGTCTCCTATCTGCTGAACCCGACAAACCGGCTCAATGTCATCCTCGGCAGTTCGGTCGGACAGTTCCAACTGCCCAACAATCCCGGTCAGATCTCCTCCTTCACCCTGAACGGAGCGGCCGATTTGCCGTCGTCGCAGCTCAAGGAAAGCCAGCGCGAAGAAAATCATTACGGCACCGTCGCCCTGCAAGGCACCATGGACGACTGGGGCTATCAATTGGCCCCCTACTACCGTTATTCGAAGCTGCATTTCAAGCCCGATACCATCGGTGATCTGGAATACAACGGCATCGCCTCGGATGTGCTGCGGACCAATTTCGCCACCGGCCTGCAAGGCGACGGCAGCTATCGGGTGAATGAGCGACACACCCTGAGATCCGGCGTTGAGATCCAGCATGAAAAGGCGGTGGCCAACAACCGCTCCAGCGTCTTTCCCCTGGATGACTCAGGCAATGCGCTGACCACGCCGGAGACCATCGTCGATGACCAGGCGAAGAACGGCATGCTCTACGGCCTCTATCTGCAAGACGAATGGACGCTGACGGAAAAGTTGATCATGAACTACGGCGCCCGTTTCGACGCGGTCAACGCCTATGTCAACGAGACCCAATTGAGCCCGCGACTGGGAGTCGTCTATCAACTGACCGGGGCGACGACGCTCCATGCCGGCTATGCCCGCTATTTCACGCCGCCGCCGCTGGAACTAGTGGCGCCGACCTCCATCGGCAAGTTCGACAACACCACGGGAGCCGCGGTCGTTACCCAGAGTGACCCGGTCAAATCCGAACGGTCGCATAATTTCGACGTGGGCGTGACCCACAAGCTCACCGACCGGATCCAACTCGGACTCGACGGCTATTACAAGCGGGTCCGCAATCTGCTCGACGAAGGTCAGTTCGGCGCGGCGCTGGTCTATACGCCGTTCAACTATGCCCAGGGGCGAATCTACGGGACGGAGGCGACGCTCTCCTACACCGCCGAAAAGGTCACCGGCTATATGAACTTCGCCGCCTCGCGCGCCGTCGGCAAGGACATCGTCTCCAGCCAGGTCAGCTTCAGCGATCCGGCCGAGTTGGCCTATATTTCCAATCATTGGGTCCATCTGGATCATGATCAGCTCTATACCGCATCAAGCGGTCTGGCCTATCAGGTCCTCAAGGACACGCGGGCCAGCATGGACGCCATTTTCGGCAGCGGCCTGCGCAAGGACTTCTCCAACACCGGCAATCTGCCCTGGTACGCCACGCTCAATCTCGGCGTCACCCAACATCTTGGACTCTTCGACGATACCGGCATCGACGTCCGCCTGGCCGTCGTCAATCTGTTCGACACCGCTTATGAACTACGCAGTGGCACCGGTATCGGCGTCGGCGCCCCGCAATTCGGGGAACGCCGCGGATATTACGCGGGCCTGAGCCGGAAATTTTGATCATGGAAGCTTCTGCTCTTTCGGCGCTGTCCGGCCTACGGGCTGGTGGCGTCTTCATCTATCCGCTGCTGGCGGTCGGCCTGATCGGTGTCGCTTGCATCGTCGACCGTATTTATGTGTTCCTTCGCCACACCCGGCTACCTTCGGCTTTGTGCCAACACCTCGCCGATCCGCATTTCGCTTGGGACGGTATTCACCATCTTCTGTCGGAGATCCCGTCTCACAATGACTATGCCCGCTTTTTCGAGGTGATCGTCGATAATGCCAGTCGCCCCGTTTGGTGGATTGAAACCCGCGCCGCCGATCAGGCGACTCTGACCGAGCGCCGCCTCGATCAGGGATTGTGGATTCTGGAAACGGTGGTGACGGCGGCTCCCCTGCTCGGGCTGCTGGGCACCATTTCCGGCATGATCGGCGCTTTCCGCCTGTTCGGCGGCACCGGTGCCGTCGATCCGGGTGCCGTCACCGGAGGCGTGGCGGAAGCGTTGATCGCTACCGCCATCGGCATCGTTATCGCCTTGATGGCCCTGGCCGCCTACAATTTCTTCAGCCACCGCCGCGCTGTCGTCCTCGACGAGATGGAACGATTGGGCACGCGGCTGATCGACCGCATCCGCCTCGATCGGGGAGAGACGTCATGAAGCTCAAGCCGTCCCGCACCCGCCGTCGCGGGCGTATCGAGATCATCCCGATGATCGATGTGATGTTCTTTCTGCTGGCCACCTTCATGCTGGCCTCGCTGGCCATGCAGAACCTGCATTCGCTGCCGGTCACCCTGCCGCAAGGCAATGCGCAATCCCTACAGGTGGCCCATCCCTTGACCCTGACCGTCACCCAAGAGGGCCATCTGATGGTCAACGAAGATCCGACGACGCTGGAGGGCTTAGGCGATATTCTT
>DATNIV010000542.1:0-6892 GCA_035604255.1 Telmatospirillum sp.
GACATTGGCCGACGGTACGCCGATGGGTACGGTGAAAGAGGTCTTTGATTTCGGTGGCGGCGACGTGATCGAAATCGTCGGCCCGAACGGTGCGGTGATGCTTCCCTTCACCAAGGCCGTGGTGCCCGTGGTGGACGTCGCGGGCGGGCGTCTGGTGATCGAGCCGCCGATCGAGATCGAGGCTGGACCGGACGAGATGCCCGGAGATGAGGGTGAGGACGGCGGGAATGACGGAGAGTGAGCAAAGGCCGGTTTGGACGGCCACGGTGCTTTCCCTGTTCCCCGAGATGTTTCCCGGTCCGCTTGGCCATTCTTTGGCCGGACGGGCTCTGGCCGAGGGTATTTGGGCTTTGGATTCGGTGGACATTCGCGCTTTCGCGCGCGATAAACATCGCTCCGTCGACGATACGCCCTTTGGCGGTGGCGCCGGTATGGTTATGCGCCCGGACGTGGTGGATGCGGCGATCGCCGCCTCGCACCGTGGCGGGCCTTTGATCTATCTGACGCCGCGCGGACGCCTGCTAGACCAGCAGCGGGTAAAAGATTTGGCGGCGGAAGCGCGGGTGACCATCCTGTGCGGACGCTTCGAAGGGGTCGACCAGCGGGTGCTGGATGCCCGTGGCGCTGAGGAAATCAGCCTTGGCGACTTCGTGTTGTCCGGTGGCGAACCGGCGGCGCTGATGTTGATGGATGCCGTTGTGCGGCTCCTGCCCGGTGTGGTGGGCAAGGAGGAATCGCTGACGGAAGAGAGCTTCGAGTGGGGGCTTTTGGAGTATCCCCACTATACCCGCCCCCAACAATGGGAGGGGCGGGGGGTGCCGGACGTGTTGCTGTCCGGTCACCATGAGAAGATTCGCGCTTGGCGTGTTCGCCAGGCGGAGGACGTAACCAGGCAGCGCCGGCCGGACCTTTGGGCCCGGTATGTCGCTGCTGATGAGGCAAAAGAGGGTTGAGCCATGGACATTATTCAGGCGCTCGAAAAGGAGCAAATCGACAAGCTGACCGCCGCGAAGGCGATCCCGGATTTTTCGGCCGGCGATACCGTCAAGGTCAGCGTCAAGGTGGTGGAAGGTACGCGTGAGCGCCTTCAGGCCTATGAGGGCGTGGTGATCGCGCGCAAGAATGACGGGCTGAACAGCTCGTTCACCGTGCGCAAGATCTCCTACGGTGAAGGCGTCGAGCGTATCTTCCCGCTCTATTCGCCGAACGTCGCCGAGATCGAGGTGGTGCGTCGTGGCGATGTGCGCCGCGCCAAGCTCTATTATCTGCGTGATCGTCGCGGCAAGTCCGCTCGTATCGCCGAGCAGACCACCGGCTATTCGGCCAAATTGGCTGCTGCCGAACGCGAAGCGATCGCCGCCGAGAAGAAGGGATCGAAGGCTTAAGGCAAGCCTTCGATTCCGGCGGGACGCCAAGAACCGGTTCACCAGAAAACGGTGTGGTGAACCGGGAGAGTCTTAGAGATGTGCGCCCCGTTCCTTGTTCGGCAACCAAACCGGTGCAGAGCGTGACGGAACCGGCACGGCTTTCGTCATCCGCTTTCTGCCTCATTCGTGTCTGAGGATTAGCGAAGGACGCCATGGCCAAGCCCCGTACCCTGTTTGACAAAATCTGGGACAGTCATCTGGTCGATGTGCAGGATGACGGTACCTGTCTCATCTATATCGACCGGCATCTGGTCCATGAAGTGACCAGCCCGCAAGCGTTCGAAGGTTTGCGCAATGCCGGGCGCAAGGTTCGCCATCCGGAAGCGACCTTGGCGGTGGCCGACCACAATGTGCCGACCACCGACCGCTCGAAAGGCATCGCCGACGAGGAATCGCGTCTCCAGGTGCAAACGCTGGACGACAACGCCAAATTCTTCGACGTCGAATATCTGGCGATGGACGATATCCGCCAAGGCGTTGTTCATATCATTGGTCCCGAACAGGGGTTCACCTTACCCGGCACGACCATCGTCTGCGGCGATTCGCACACGTCGACGCATGGCGCCTTCGGGGCGCTGGCCTTCGGGATCGGCACGTCGGAAGTCGAACATGTGCTGGCCACGCAGACATTGGTGCAAAGACCGGCCAAGAATATGTTGGTGCGGGTCGATGGCGCTCTCCCTGACGGTGTGACCGCCAAGGACCTGGTGCTGGCCATCGTCGGCCGTTTGGGCACGGCCGGCGGCACCGGCTATGTCGTCGAATATGCGGGTGACGCCATCCGCCAGCTTTCGATGGAAGGCCGCATGACGGTCTGCAACATGACCATCGAAGCCGGCGCCCGCTCCGGCTTGATTGCCCCCGACGAAACCACCTTCGCCTATGTCCAGGGGCGGCCCAAGGCGCCCAAGGGCGCCGCATGGGAGGCCGCGCTGGCTTATTGGAAGACGTTGGTCACCGATCCTGGCGCTGTTTACGACGCGGAAGTGGTGATCGACGCGTCCGCCTTGGTTCCCATGGTGACCTGGGGGACCAGCCCCGAGGACGTGCTGCCGATCACCGCCAATGTCCCGAATCCGGCCGATGTCGCCGATCCGGGCAAGCGGGCGGCGGTCGAGCGGTCCCTCGCCTATATGGGGCTGACGCCTGGGACGCCTCTCACCGAGGTCAAGGTCGATACCGTGTTCATCGGATCTTGCACCAATGGCCGGATTGAGGATTTCCGCGCCGCCGCCGCCGTGCTGAAGGGCAAGACGGTCGCTCCCGGCGTGCGGGTCCTGGTGGTCCCGGGCTCAGGGCTGGTCAAAGAACAGGCCGAACAGGAAGGCTTGGACGAGATCTTCCGTGCCGCCGGTGCCGAATGGCGTGAGCCGGGGTGTTCCATGTGTCTGGCGATGAATGCCGATAAGCTGAAGGAAGGCGAACGGGCCGCCTCGACGTCCAATCGCAATTTCGAAGGGCGGCAGGGACGCGGCGGACGCACCCATCTGGTCAGTCCGGCGATGGCCGCCGCCGCCGCCGTGACCGGCCGGCTTACCGATGTGCGGACGTTGTAAAAACCACCCATAATTGACTCCCTCCCCCTTGTGGGGAGGGTTCGGGTGGGGCCTTGGAGTAGGAAAGACGGAATGGATAAGTTCACGAAACTGACGGGCGTCGCGGCGCCGCTGCCGATCCTCAATGTCGACACCGACATGATCATTCCCAAGCAGTTCTTGAAGACCATCAAGCGAACCGGTCTCGGTAAGAATCTGTTCGACGAGATGCGTTACACCAAGGACGGCCAGGAAGTCCCCGACTTCGTGCTGAACAAGCCGGCCTATCGGAAGGCGAGCATTCTGGTCGCCGGCCCGAATTTCGGCTGCGGCAGTTCGCGCGAACATGCTCCGTGGGCCTTGCTCGATTTCGGCATCCGTTGCGTGATCGCCTCCAGCTTCGCCGACATTTTCTACAACAACTGCTTCAAGAACGGCATTCTGCCGATCAAATTGCCGCAGGCCGAGGTCGAGAAGCTGCTCGATGACGCCAATCGCGGCTCCAACGCGGTGGTGTCGATCGACCTGGAAAAGCAGGAAATCACCGGGCCGGACGGCGGATGCATCACCTTCGAGCTCGATCCGTTCCGCAAACATTGCTTGCTGAATGGTCTCGACGATATCGGTCTGACGCTGCAAAAGCAGGATAAGATCGAAACGTTCGAAACCCGGCGCCAGCGCGAGCAGCCCTGGCTCTGAGCCGCCTATTTTTTATCGTCATTTCCGCGCAAGCGGGAATCCATGCCTTCGCAGAGATGATATCGCCGGATCGTCGATCGGTTTTGACCCAACCATGGACCCCCGCTTTTGCGGGGGCGACGAAATAAGGTTCGTCTAATGAAATTTCGGAGATCCTTTTCATGATCACCAAGAAGCTCTTCATTCTCGCCGGCGACGGCATCGGTCCGGAAGTCATGGCCCAGGTGCGCCGGGTCATCGATTGGATGGCGAAGAAGCGCCATATCACGTTCGACGTGAACGAGGGGCTGATCGGCGGCGCGTCCTATGACAAGCTCGGCCATCCGCTGACCGACGAGACCATGCAGGACGTCTTTGCCGCCGATGCGGTGTTGCTGGGCGCCGTCGGAGGGCCGAAGTGGGACAATTTGCCGTTCGATCTGAAGCCGGAACGGGGGTTGTTGCGTCTTCGCAAGGATCTCGAGCTGTTCGCCAATTTGCGTCCGGCGTTCGTTTTCGATGCCTTGGTCGAAGCCTCCAGCCTGAAGCCCGAATTGGTCAAGGGCCTGGACATCATGATCGTCCGCGAATTGACCGGCGGCGTTTATTTCGGCGAGCCGCGCGGCATCGAGACGCTTCCCAATGGCGAGCGTCGGGGGGTCAACACGCAGGTCTATACCACCAGCGAGATTGTCCGCATTGCCGACGTCGCCTTCGACTTGGCGAAAAAGCGCGGCAACAAGGTGCATTCGGTGGAAAAGGCCAACGTCATGGAATCGGGCGTTCTGTGGCGCGAAGAGGTGCAGAAGCTGCATGACGCTAAATTCCCCACGGTCGAGTTGCAGCATATGTACGCCGACAATTGCGCCATGCAATTGGTGCGCGCCCCCAAGCAGTTCGACGTGGTCGTCACCGACAATCTGTTCGGCGATATTCTGTCCGATTGTGCCGCCATGCTGACGGGGAGCCTCGGCATGCTGCCGTCGGCCAGCCTGGGCGCGGCGGACGCCAAGGGCAACCGCAAGGCCGTCTATGAGCCGGTGCATGGTTCGGCGCCGGATATCGCCGGCAAGGATATCGCCAATCCGCTGGCCACTTTGCTGTCCTTCGGCATGATGCTGCGCTACAGCTTCGACATGAAGGCCGACGCCGATATCCTGGAAACGGCTGTGAAGAATGTGTTGGATGGCGGCTTGCGCACCGGCGACATCATGCAGCCGGGCAAGGCCAAGGTGTCGACCACGGTGATGGGCGAGGCCATCGTTCGCGAGATGGACAAGTTGGTCGGATAAGGGGCGGTGAGAACCGCCATTTTCCCTTGCTATGCTCGGGCCACTCGGGTAATGTTTTCCCCCGACGGAAGGGTTGACATGATGTCGCTGTGCGTTTCCAGCTTTGATCTGCTGGCCGTGCCTTTTAAGGCTGCGGACGCTGCCGTCGTTTCCAAGACCACCACCCTGACTACCAAGAAGACGTTGGTTTAAAGCGCGGGCTGGTTCGGCATTTATTTTTGACGAAAGGCCCGCGGGACAAAACCCGGCGGGCCTTTTCGTTAGGAGGTCTGGCGGCGAAAAGTCGGGGCCTCCACCTTTGGAGAGTGCGAGATGGGTTATAAGGTTGCGGTGATCGGTGCCACGGGCAATGTGGGCCGCGAGATGCTTCAGACGTTGGCCGAGCGGAACTTCCCCGTCGACCAGGTGATCGCTCTGGCATCCGAACGTTCGGTCGGGCGCGAAGTATCCTTTGGCGAGAAAGAGATTCTCAAGGTCAAGGATCTGGCGAAGTTCGATTTCAAGGGTGTCGATATCGCCCTGTCGTCGCCCGGCGCCAAAGTCTCGGCGCAACATAGTCCGCGCGCCGCGGCGGCCGGTTGCGTGGTCATCGACAACACGTCGCATTTCCGGATGGATCCGGATGTCCCTCTGGTGGTCCCCGAGGTTAATCCGCAAGCCATCGCCGGCTATAAGAAGCGGGGCATCATCGCCAACCCGAATTGCTCGACCATCCAGATGGTCGTGGCCTTGAAGCCGCTGCACGAGCTGGGCAAGATCAAGCGCGTCGTCGTTTCGACCTACCAATCGGTTTCGGGCGCCGGCAAAGAGGCGATGGACGAGTTGTTCAACCAGACCCGCGCCGTCTATGTGAACGATCCGATCAAGCCGGAGCGCTTCACCAAGCAGATCGCCTTCAATGTGATTCCGCACATCGATTCCTTCATGGACGATGGGTCGACCAAAGAAGAGTGGAAGATGACGGTCGAGACCCGGAAGATTCTCGATCCCGATATCGCCGTGCATGCCACCTGCGTGCGGGTGCCGGTGTTCATCGGCCATGGCGAGGCGGTCAATGTGGAGTTCGAGAAGCCCGTCAGCGAGGCGCAAGCCCGTGCGGCTTTGTCGAAAGCGCCGGGGGTCATCGTCGTCGATCATCGGGCCGACGAGGGCTATGTGACGCCGCTTGAATCGGCTGGCGAGGATGCCGTCTATGTCAGCCGTATCCGCAAGGATCCGACCATAAAGAACGGGCTGTCCTTCTGGTGTGTCGCCGACAATCTGCGCAAGGGCGCCGCGCTGAACGCGGTGCAGATCGCCGAAGTGTTGGTGCGCGACTATCTGAAGAAGTGAGCGAAAGCCTTTCGCGATCAAATGAGGTCACATCTTTTTCGTCATTGCCGGGCTTGACCCGGCAATCCATCTGTCGTCAGGACATTCTTGTCTGGCGGAAATGACAAATGGACCCCCGGGTCAAGCCCGGGGGTGACGAGGATGGGATGTTCTGACAGGTCGCAAATGGCTTCTAAAGCCAGCTCAATGCGACGCTGGCAGCGATCCCCAGACCGAACAGCACCAGCATGACGCCGGATCCTCGATTGAGCAGATCGAGGACGCGCGGCGACACGCGGGACCGGGCGGCGCTGGCCATGCCCGATAAGATCAGCCACCACAAGGTCGATCCACCGAAGACGCCGAGGACGAGGATCGCCGACGGTCCCATGTCCTGCTGCCCGAAGGCGCCGAATGCGGCGAAAACGCCCATCGACGCCAGAATTGTCCCGGGATTGGTGAGCGTGATGAGAAATGTTGATACGAAATCCCTGAGAAGGCCGGGGCCCTTGATCGTCGCCGGTTCGAGGGCTTGCGTCAGGAAGAGGCTGCGAACGCCGACGATGACCAGAATCAACCCGCCGGTGATGCGCAGGAAGATGTGGTGGTCCACCAGAAAGCTCGAAATGACGGTCAGGCCGAGAGCGGC
>DATNIV010000543.1:0-4423 GCA_035604255.1 Telmatospirillum sp.
TCTGGGGGGGGATGGCTACCGCTTGGGAGGATTTCCCCCCGGCTGGTCGGAATGGAACGGCCGTTATCGGGATACCTTGAGACGCTTTTGGCGTGGCGACGCCGGGCTGATCGGCGAATTGGCATCGCGTTTGACGGGGTCATCCGATTTGTTCGGGTGGGGTGGGCGACGGCCCCGGGCCAGTATCAATTTCATTACCGCTCACGATGGTTTCACAGTGAGAGACTTGGTCTCCTACGAAAAAAAGCATAACGAGGCGAATTTCGAAAATAATCAAGACGGAACCGACGCCAATTATGCCTGGAATTGTGGCGTCGAAGGGGAAACGTCGGATCCGGAGGTCGCCATCCTTCGAGCCCGACAAATACGCAACCTGATGGCCAGTTTGCTGCTCAGTCAAGGCGTTCCGATGATCTTGGCGGGGGACGAGTTTGGGCGGACCCAGCAAGGCAATAACAACGCTTACTGCCAGGATAATCCCATCAGTTGGCTCGATTGGGCGCATGTGAATGAGGATCTTCATGCTTTTGTGCGCTCGCTGATCAAGCTGCGTCGCGATTATCCGGTATTGCACAGGGATCGCTTTTTTAGCGGTCAACGAATCCCTGGGACCACGGTGAAGGACATCCTGTGGATTACGCCGGAAGGCCGCGAAATGAGCCATCAGGACTGGGGGGCTCCTTTCAGCCGGTCGCTTGGCTTTTTATTGGGGGGCAGGCCTATGGAGGGTGAAGGACGAGAATCCAGCCTTCTCATTCTGCTCAATGCCTATGTCGAGCCGATCACTTATCGCCTGCCCGAGAGCGGCCAAAGCGGATGGACGACCTTACTGGA
Organism: Telmatospirillum sp.; assembly: GCA_035604255.1. GTDB lineage: Bacteria > Pseudomonadota > Alphaproteobacteria > Rhodospirillales > Magnetospirillaceae > Telmatospirillum. The sequence goes on from DATNIV010000543.1 coordinate 835, forward strand.
CACGGCGGCGACCGGTAAGGCGCAGCGATCCGGCTCACTGACACAGTGCGTCGTGCATCCGCATTCTTTGATGGTGTTGGCTCCTTCGGTGGGGGTGCGTGGACAAAATCGCGACAAAGGGCAGGATTGATGACGGGACGCCGACGTGAGAAGCGGGGACGAGGGGGGATATGCCATGGCCGATAACAATGCGCTGGACCGCTTGGCGACACTCGCCGGAATCGAAGAGGGGTGGATAGACTTTTTTGGCCAATATCGGCCGGTTTCAGACGAAACCAAACGGGCGTTCCTGTCCGCCATGGGGTTCAATGTGGAGAGCGAAGGCGACGTCGTCTCCAGTTTGATCGAGATGGAGACCAAACCGTGGCGACGGCACTTGGATCCGGTTCTGGTCTGGCCGGAGAGGAATGGTCCACCGACGATTTCCCTTACTCTTCCCGCCGCGCGACGTGCGGTGGTCGTCGATTGGACGGTGACGGAGGAGAATGGCACGTTGCATACCGGACAATGGTCGGTCGATGCTGCCACCGTGATCGCCGAACGGACGATCGACGGAACGCTTCTGCGGCGTTATGCCTGCCGGCTGCCGGGGGTTCCGCTGCCCGGCGTGCATCGTCTGCGGATATCAGGCGGTTGCGATGGCGAGGCGGCGATGACGTTGATCGTGACGCCGAACCATGCCTATTTGCCGCAAGCGGCTCGCGGCGATCGTCGTCTTTGGGGATATGCCACACAACTCTACGCCTTGAAGAGCGAGAGCAACTGGGGAATCGGTGATTTTTCCGATCTGGCGGATCTGGCCTGTCGCGCTGGCCGGCAGGGGGCGGCTGCCATCGGAGTCAATCCGTTGCACGCCTTGTTCGCCAGTCGGCCGGAGCGTTTCAGTCCATATTCGCCATCGAGCCGAAAATTTTTGAACATCGCTTATATCGACGTCGAGGCTGTTCCCGATTTCGACGAAAGCGCCGAGGCGCAGACTCTTTTTGGGACACCGGTATTTCAAGCGCAGTTGACGGCGGCGCGGGACGCCGACTTGGTCGACTATGTCACCATCGGGCGGTTGAAACGAACGGTCTTGGAGGCCTGCTGGACATCTTTCCGCGCGAAGCACTTGGAGGGCGGGGCAACGGATCGGGGGCGCTCCTTCGCTAAGTTTCGGCAGGAATCCGGCCGTGACCTGACGAACTTTGCCGTCTTCGAGGCTTTACAGGCGCATTTTCTGGCGATCGACCCGGACAAAGGATTCTGGCGTTTGTGGCCTGCGAAATTTCGTGATCCGGACGGGGCGGCCGTTCGCGCCTTCGCCAAGAAAGACGTCGATCGGGTCGACTTTCACCTTTACCTGCAATGGCTCGCCGATGGGCAACTGATGTCGGCGCAAGAGGCGTGCGATGCAGCCGGAATGCCGGTGGGAATTTATCGCGACCTCGGCGTGGGGATCGCCGATGACGGGGCGGAGGCCTGGGCCAATCAGTCGTTGCTGTGCCATGGCGTATCAATTGGAGCGCCGCCCGATCCGCTCAATCTGGCAGGTCAGGATTGGGGTTTGGTGCCTTTCAATCCGATCGCTTTGCAAGAGGAGGCCTATCTGCCGTTTCTTGACGTGCTCGAAGCCAATATGCGTCATGCCGGCGCGATGCGTCTCGATCATGCAATGAGCTTGCAGCGCCTTTATTGGGTGCCGCAAGGAGCCAAGGCGGACCAGGGCGCCTATGTTCGTTACCCGGTGGAGGATCTGTTCGGTCTCGTCGCTTTGGCCAGTCGCAGGCGGAACTGCTTGGTCATCGGTGAGGATCTGGGAACGGTGCCTGACGGGTTTCGTCAACGGATGGATGACAACGATATCCTTGGTTATCGGTTGCTGGTCTTCGAGAAGGTGGGCGATCGCCTTCGTCCGCCCGATCAATTTCCAGGCAAGGCATTGATCGGCTTTGGCACGCATGATCTACCCAGTCTGGTCGGATGGTGGGCGGCGATCGATGTCGAGGCCAGGCAGCGGCTCGCGCTTTATCCCGATTCGGCGTTGGGTGAGTCCGAGGTTGAGCAACGTTTGCTGGATCGGCGTTTGCTGGTCGAGGCTTTGCATGCGGCAGGCTTGATCAAGGCCGATTTTTCAACATCACCCACGCTTTCTGTCGCGCAGATGGAACGGTTGTCTCAGGCGATTCACGTCTATCTGGCACAAACTCCGGCCAAATTGCTGATGGTTCAATTCGAAGACGTGTTGGGCCTTTCGTTGCAAATGAATCTGCCGGGGACGACGGATCAGCATCCGAATTGGCGGGTGCGCTATCCGCTCACGATAGGTGCAATGGTGGCCGATCGGCGGTTGGTGGCGCTCGCCAAACGATTGTCCCGCGAACGGCCATGCCTGGTCTTCGAAGAGGAGAGGCCTGCGTGATTCTATTGGCCGGAGCAAAGGCCTATTTCCGTCCGAAGAGCAGCTTTCATCTTGACTCAGGCCGTCAAGAATGTGCAGTCAAGAATGATTCTATGTCCGGTTTCGATGAGGAGTGCTCGGCATGTCGGAGACAATAGATCCGCCCATCCCGCCGGAGGCCGTCAACGATGTGGCCGCCATCAAACAAAGTCTTACCGATCACTTGGTGTATTCGGTCGGCAAAGACCCCTTGCTGTCCACGTCCCACGATTGGTATCTGGCGGCGGCTTTTGCCTTGCGCGATCGTCTGATCGCGTCATGGATACCGACCATGCGCAGTTACTACGATCGGGACGCCAAGCGGGTCTATTACCTGTCGATGGAATTTCTGATCGGTCGTGCTCTTACCAATGGTTTGATCAATCTCGGTCTTCACGATGCCTTTCGCGAGGCGACCGAAAGCTTAGGATATGATCTCGACGAACTGCAAAGTTGGGAGGTCGAACCAGCGCTCGGGAATGGTGGTTTGGGGCGGTTGGCGGCCTGTCTGATCGACAGTATGGCTTGCTTGGGCATGCCCGGTTTCGGCTACGGAATTCGCTATGAATTCGGAATGTTCACACAGCATGTGGAACAAGGCTGGCAGATCGAATCGCCGGAAAACTGGCTGCGGTATGGCAATCCGTGGGAATTTCAGCGACCCGGAGTGATCTATCCGGTGCGCTTCGGTGGTCGTGTGGTGCGGTTTCGCGATGCGGAGGGGCGCTGGAACAATCAATGGGTTGACGCCGAAGAAGTGATGGCGATGGCCTATGACGTTCCCGTGCCGGGTTTTGGCGGAAAGACGGTGAACAATTTGCGTCTTTGGTCGGCCAAGTCGACGCGAGAGTTCAATCTCAAATATTTCAACCAAGGAAACTATATCGAGTCGGTTCGCGATAAGAACGAATCCGAAAATCTGTCCAAGGTTCTCTATCCCAGCGATTCTACCGCGCGAGGAAAGGAACTGCGTTTCCGCCAGGAGTATTTCTTCGTCTGTGCATCCCTGCAGGACATCATCGCCCGTTTCCGCAAGGCGCACAGCAACTTCGACCTGATGCCCGACTATGTGGCTATTCAACTCAATGACACGCATCCCGCCATGACGGTTGCCGAGTTGATGCGAATTTTGGTCGACGAACATCATTACGATTGGGATCGCGCCTGGAC
>DATNIV010000544.1:0-14065 GCA_035604255.1 Telmatospirillum sp.
TAATCGCTGGGCGTCGCGGGTTCCGGAGACCCTGAACCCGCCGAGGACGAGAGATTCGGAACATAGGTCAGAACAGCGGTCAGGCCGTTGAATGCCGGGGTCACATAGCTGACCTTGTAGCTGCGATCGTCATAGCGGCTATCGTCATCGACGGTCAGATTGCGATGATTGGCGGGGGCAACCACCCAATAATAAAAATACCCGTCGCCATTGCGCGCCAATGGACTGACATCCGGGGCGCTATTGTGGACGATATAGGTGGCGTCTTCCCGCTCGCCCAGAATCAACGAACCCACCGGACTGCCGATCGTCGCGAAGGCGCGTTTGACGGTGACGTTGCTGGTGCATCTCGACGTCGGGGTCAGGGTGAAGACGCGCGAGTTGTTCGAATCGCAGGCCCCATTGACGCTTCGCGTCAGGTCGCTGGCGGTGCCATAGAGATCGCCCTGCATGGCAAGGCTGACATCTTTGTCGAGCGTCGCTTTGCCGAGAATGCTCAAGCTGCCGTTGTCCTGTTCCGCCAGCCGGGAAAGCTTGACCGATGACGGTGCGCTGCTTTCGTTCAATTTGATGTTGGTGGCATAGCCGATATTCTCGATGACGCTGCCTTTGACGCTGAGCTTGATCATATCGTCATCGGCGGCCTGAGCTGAACCGGCGCCAAAGGCGAGCAGCATGGCAAGAATCTTCTTCATATCGTCTCCCGTTGTCTCACCGATGAGACTTAACCCCTATTTTTCTTACCTGAAAATACCGGGAACGCGCCCCGATGGTCGGGTCAATTGTCATAGGCTCCGCCTCTCGCGACATCAAGGAGATATGATCGGCATGGGGACGAGATCGTTTTATGGTGCACGAAACTCTATAAAGACAGTCTTGGTCCTTACGGGTGCCTGTGGTACGAGAAAGGATTGCGGGGGCGAACCCATCGGATAAGCCAGGTCGCGGACCGCAAGGACAAGGCCGGAAGAGGTATTTCGATGAAGAGGAAGATGTGGACGGCGTTGATACTGGCCGCCACCACGGCGGCTCTCACCGCCTGCAGCCTATTTCAATCCACTTATCCCGACAAACGTCCGGGCGAGGATGCTCCGGCCGCGCGAAGCCAGGAGACGTCTGGTCTGTTTGGATTGAACCTGTTTGGGAGCGGAAAAAAGACGGATGAGGCCAACGTCGGCCTTGGCGTCAACAGTTTCCTGTGGCGTGCCAGCCTCGACACTCTCGCCTTTATGCCGCTCGCCTCGGCCGATCCTTTTGGCGGCGTCATCATTACCGATTGGTATGCCCCGCCGGAGAGTCCGATGGAACGGTTCAAGATGTCGGTGTTCATCATGGATCGGACCTTGCGGGCCGATGGCGTGCGTGTCTCGGTGTTCCGCCAAACACAGAATTCAGGCGGCGACTGGATGGATTCCAGCGTCGATCCCAAGACCCCTGTCGACGTGGAAAACGCGATCCTGACCCGGGCTCGTGAAATGCGGTCCGCCGCAGCGCAAAAGAACTGAGGACGGCGGCTTTTCCGGCCGCCTTTCAGACGTCCCGCCCACGCGGGACTAACGGCAGGAACCATCTGTTTTATGCAAGGCGGGGCGGAAGCCCCGCCTGTGACTTAATCATTGTAGAAGAAGATCGATGAATCCGCGCAGCGAAGAGCGCTACAACGTTCGGGAAACCGAAGCGAAATGGCAGGCGATTTGGGAAGAGCGGCAGTGCTTTCACGCCCGTGATGATGACCCTCGGCCCAAATATTATGTCCTGGAGATGTTCCCCTATCCATCGGGGCGCATCCATATGGGACATGTGCGCAACTATACCCTGGGCGATGTGGTGGCCCGTTACAAGCGCGCCCGCGGCTTTGCCGTGCTGCATCCCATGGGTTGGGACGCCTTCGGTTTGCCGGCGGAAAACGCCGCGATCGAACGCGGTGTGCATCCGGCCATCTGGACGCGCGAAAATATCGCCGCCATGCGAACCCAGTTGAAATCGATGGGGTTATCCTACGATTGGTCGCGCGAGTTGGCGACCTGCGAGCCGGCCTATTACCGCCACGAACAGAAAATGTTTCTCGATTTTCTCAAGGCGGGTTTGGTTTATCGCAAGGAATCCTGGGTCAATTGGGATCCGGTCGAACATACCGTATTGGCCAATGAGCAGGTCATCGACGGGCGCGGTTGGCGTTCCGGCGCTTTGGTCGAAAAGCGTCTGCTCAATCAATGGTTCCTGAAAATCACCGCCTTTGCCGAAGATTTGCTGAAGGGTCTGGAAAGCCTCGATCGCTGGCCCGACCGGGTTCGCTTGATGCAGGAAAACTGGATCGGTCGTTCGGAAGGACTGCGGCTGTTCTTCGACCTGGTCGATCGCGACGACCGGTTGGAGGTCTATACGACCCGGCCCGATACGCTGTTCGGCGCCTCCTTCTGCGCCATCGCCGCCAATCATCCGCTGGCCGGAGAGTTGGCGAAGACCAATCCGGATTTGACCGCCTTCATCGGCGTGTGCAACCGCATGGGCACCAGCGAAGCCGCGTTGGAAACTGCGGAAAAGAAAGGCTTCGCCACCGGGCTCACGGCGCGCAATCCGCTGGTCGAGGGCCAGGAGCTTCCGGTCTATGTGGCGAATTTCGTGCTGATGGACTATGGCACCGGCGCCATTTTCGGCTGCCCGGCGCATGATCAGCGCGATCTCGATTTCGCCCGCAAATACGGCCTGCCGGTCACGCCGGTGGTCGCCGCCAAAGACGTCGATCCGGCCAGTCTCGTCATCGGCACCGAGGCCTATGTCGAAGACGGCGTGATGATCAATTCCGGCGTGCTGAACGGTCTGCCGGTCGCCGATGCCAAAGCCCGCGTGATCGATCTGATGGAAGATCGGGGCGTCGGCCAGCGCGCGATCAACTACCGTCTGCGCGACTGGGGCGTCTCGCGGCAACGCTATTGGGGCTGCCCGATCCCGATCATCCATTGCCCGCAGTGCGGCGTGGTGCCGGTGCCGGCTGAAGATCTGCCGGTGATTCTTCCCGAGGACGTGACCTTCGACAAACCCGGCAATCCGCTCGATCATCATCCCACCTGGAAGCATGTCGCCTGCCCCCAATGCGGCAAGGCGGCGCGGCGCGAGACCGACACCTTCGACACCTTTTTCGAATCCTCCTGGTATTTCGCCCGCTTCTGTTCGCCAACGGAGACCGAACGCGGGTTCACCCGCGCCGCAGCCGATCGCTGGATGCCGGTCGACCAATATATCGGCGGCATCGAACATGCCGTGCTGCATCTGCTTTATTCGCGTTTCTTCACCCGCGCGCTCAAAGTCTGCGGATATCTGAGTGTCGAGGAACCCTTTGCCGGTCTGTTGACGCAAGGGATGATCTGCCACGAAACCTATAAGGACGCCGACGGTCATTGGCTGCTTCCCACCGACGTGGACAAGCGCGCGGATGGTTCCGCTATCGAAATAGACGGCGGACGGCCTGTGGTTTTGGGCCGCTCCGAGAAGATGAGCAAGTCGAAGAAGAATGTCATCGATCCGGCCGGAATCATCGCCACCTTCGGCGCCGATACGGCCCGCCTGTTCATGCTGTCCGACAGTCCGCCGGAACGTGATCTGGATTGGACCGATTCCGGAATCGATGGCGCCTTTCGCTATGTCAACCGGTTGTGGCGCATGGTTGTCGATCCCGCCGTGAACTTGCCGGCGCCCGGCACCGCCTGCCCGGCCGACTTCGGTCCGACGGCGAAAAAAGCGCGAAGCCAGACTCACAAGACCGTCGCCTTGGTCGGCGAGGATCTCGACCGCTTCCATTTCAACAAGGCGGTGGCCCGTATCCGCGAACTGAGCAATGTCCTGGCGGAGATTCCCGCCACCGACGACGGCGCCGGCTGGGCCCTGCGCGAAGGCCTGGAGACGCTGGCCCGCTTGATCGGCCCGATGATGCCGCATCTCGCCGAGGAATTGTGGTCGGCGTTAGGCCAGACGACCCTCTTGGTCGATAGCGGTTGGCCGGAGGCCGACCCGGCCTTGCTGGTCGAGGACAGCGTGACCCTGGCTGTCCAGGTCAATGGAAAGCTCAAAGGAACGGTGAGCCTAGCCAAGGATGTCGACACTGAGACCGCGCAGGCCGCCGCTTTGGCCCTGCCCGGCGTCGCCGCTCTTCTGGACGGCAAGCCGCCGCGGAAAGTCATCGTTGTTCCCAACAGGATCGTCAATGTGGTGGTTTAGCCCGCAACTCTCACAATCCCGTCTCCTTTTCGCCGGACGACTGCTGGCCGTCATCGCCTGCCTGCTGCCCCTGGCCTTGACCTCCTGCGGATTCCATCCGCTTTACGGGAAAGACTCCTATAACGCGACGGTCCAGAACGATCTTGCCAGCGTCGAGATCTTGCCCTTGAAGGATCGGACGGGGCAGTTGGTTCACAACGCCTTGTTGACCAACTTCAATCCCCTTGGCGAGCCGACCAAGGCTCGCTATCGATTGCTCACCAACGTCATCGTCGGCGAATCGCAGCAGGCGCTTCGCAAGGACGATACGGCGACCCGCAACCGGATTACTTATAGCGTCGCCTTTTATCTCTATGAGAACAATGCCGCGGTCATGACCGGCAGTTTCAGCCAGATGTTCAGTTACGACTTCCTCGACCAGCATTACGCGAACGTCTCGGCCGACGATGATATTCATCGCCGCGCCGCGCAGTCGGTCGCCGACGAAATTCGCAACCGGGTCGCCGCCTATTTCGCCAAGGCCGCCGAGGTAAAAGCGAAAAGCGGCAGCGGACATTGACCGGATGAAACTGGCCGGAAACCGTATCGAAGGTTTCTTAAAGTCACCCGATGTCGCGGTTCGGCTTGTTCTGGTTTATGGCCCGGACGGCGGACTGGTCAAAGAACGGGTCGGCCGTCTGACCCAAAGTGTTTGCCCTGATCTCGGCGACCCCTTCCGCATCGTCGACCTGACCGCCGCCGGCGTGAAGGACGACCCTGCCCGATTGTCCGACGAGGCGGCGGCCATCGCCATGACCGGCGGCCGGCGTGTGGTTCGCGTGCATGACGCCGGCGACGCCGTTTCGCAGACCGTGCAATCCTTTCTCGAACATCCCTTCGGCGACGCGCTGGTGCTGCTCGAAGCCGGCGAATTGGGCCCGCGATCGAGTTTGCGCAAATTGATCGAGGGCATCGACAATGCGGTCGCCCTGCCCTGTTACGCCGACGAAGGGGGAAGCCTGGAGGCGGTCATTCATGAAAGTCTCCGGGCGCAAGGACTGACCGCCGAACCCGACGCTGTCGCCTGGCTGGCCGATCATCTCGGTGGAGACCGCCTGCTGACGCGCTCGGAACTGAACAAATTGGCCCTCTACATGGGCGGTGCCGGCCGCGTTCAATTGGCCGACGCCGTCGCCTGCGTCGGCGATACCGCCGCCATGTCCCTTGACGATCTCTCGATGGCTTGCGCCGAAGGCGACCAACAGACGGCCCAACGGACGCTCGAGCGGCTTTATCGCGAAGGGACCTCGCCGATTGCCGTGCTGCGCAGCCTTCAGCGGCACTTCCAGCGGCTTCATCTGGCCGCAGGCGCCATGACCCAGGGCAAGAACCCCGAACAGGCTCTGATGGTCTTAAAACCGCCGCCGCATTTCCGTGTCGCCGAGCATATGCGCGGACAACTGGTCCGCTGGACCGCCGAACGTCTCGGCCAGGCCCTTGACCTGCTGCTCACCACCGAAGTCGATTGCAAAACCACCGGCATGCCCGCCGAGGAAATCTGCAGCCGCACCATCATGCAACTGACCCGCGCCGCCGGACGCAAGGCACCGTCTGGCCGGCGATAGAACCGGTTTGTGATCATTTTGGATCATATCCGTTTCGGCATTGCCGGGCTTGAACCCACGGCTGTCCGGCACGACGATTGCTCGTCGGCATCAGCGCAAGTTTGTGAAAAAGAAACACAACTATTTGCCGTCATTGCCGGACTTGATCCGGCAATCCATCTGTCGTCCGAGCGCCCTTGTCTGACGGAAAAGACAAATGGACCCACGGGTCAAGCCCGGGGGTGACGAAGATGGTGTTATTCTACCAGGTCACAAAATAAAGATCACCACAGAGACACAGAAAAAATAAATAAAGTCTAAATTCCACCCGTATCTCGTTACGAGACGGCATAGTTCTTCATCTGTTCTTTACGTTCTCTGTGCCTCTGTGGTGAATATTTTCAAACTACGCTTCAAGTCCTGAAGGACGGCCGTGCGCACCGTTGCTCAACCGGTGCAGGACACCATCAAGCTGCTCCAGCGTCGAATATTGCACGGAAATCTCGCCACCAACGCCTTGCAAAACGATCGTCACCTTCAGACCGAGGATATTCGACAAATCGCGTTCCAGCGCCAGCAAATCGGCATCCTTGGTCGGGACGCTGCTGTCCTTGCGCGATTTGGTCTTCTCCGGTCCCTGTTGCGACAGCTTTTCCGTCTGGCGAACGTTCAAACCTTTGGCGACCACCTGCTCGGCCAGACCGACCGGATCGCCGCTGGTCAACAACGCCCGGGCGTGACCGGCCGTTAGGGAGCCCTCGTCGAGCAGCTGCTTGACCCGCTCCGGCAACGCCAAGAGACGCATGGTATTGGCGACATGACTGCGGCTCTTGCCGACCGTTTTAGCCAACTCTTCCTGCGTGTGCGAAAAATCGTCCATCAGACGCCGATAGCCTTCGGCCTCTTCCAACGGCGAAAGATCTTGTCGCTGCAAATTCTCGATCAGCGCGACTTCCAGCGCTTCGCGATCGGACAAATCGCGAATGATGGCCGGAACCTCGTGCAGAAGGGCTGCTTGCGCCGCCCGCCACCGGCGCTCACCGGCGATGATTTCGAAGGTTTCCGGATCTTCCGGCCAGGGCCGGACCAAAATCGGCTGCAGAATGCCCTTTTCCTTCACCGATTCGATCAGATCGTCGATCGCCGTCTGATCGAACATGCGGCGTGGCTGGAAGCGACCGGGCCTCAGCTTTTCAATCGGCAGGCTGCGCAGCCCCTTCAGCGGCGATCCGGCCGTCGGCGGACCGTCCGTTTCCAACGAAACCGTGGGTTCCCCCAACAATGCGGACAGGCCGCGACCCAAACCACGACGACGGGAATCTTCAGCCATGCTCATGCCACCAGATCGCGTTCACGCTTCAACACCTCGCTGGCGAGGTGAATATAAGCTTCGGCGCCGGCGCAGCGCATGTCATAGAGCAACACCGGTTTGCCGTGCGACGGCGCTTCAGAAATACGAACGTTGCGGGGAATCACCGTTTTATACACCTTATCGCCAAAATAACCACGTACGTCAGCCGCCACCATATCCGAAAGATTGTTCCTCTTATCGAACATGGTCAGCACGATACCATGCAACTCAAGACCGGGATTGAACGCCTGTTTGACCCGTTCGATGGTCTTGACCAGATGGCTGATGCCCTCAAGGGCGAAGAACTCGCATTGCAGCGGCACCATCACCGCCTGCGCCGCCACCAGGGCGTTCAGCGTCAGCAGATTGAGCGACGGCGGGCAATCGATCAGAATGAAATCATACTGATGATGTCCGGCCAAGGCCTCGGCCAATCGATGTTCGCGCCGCGGCTCGTCGACCAACTCGATTTCGGCGCCCGACAAATCGACCGATGACGGCACCACCGACAGATTGGGAATTTCAGTGGCAATCACCCCTTCCGCCAGGTCCGCCTCGCCGATCAGCACATGATAGGAGCTGACGGTCCGCGTCTTGCGCTCGATGCCGAGGCCGGTGCTGGCATTGCCCTGAGGGTCCAGATCGATGATCAACACGCGCTTTCCCGCCGCCGCCATCGCGGTCGCGAGATTGATGGCGGTGGTCGTTTTACCGACACCGCCCTTCTGATTGGCGATGGCGATGATACGCGACGACGCCAAGGGGCCGCGGCTAACGTTCGTCTCGACCACGATAAACCTCTCTCAAATGGAGGATGAGTCCGGACGGATCAGCAAGACTGGGCATCCGCTCGACGGCCATCATCCAATCTTTGCGGGCCTCGGTCAATTCCTCTTCGCCGCTGCGTCCTTTGAGAAAATAGCAATGGACGGACGGCAAAAGGAACTTCTCGCTCATTTCCAATAGCTTGGAGAGCGAGGCGAGGGCTCGCGCGGTCACCGCGACGACTGGAAAAAATGCAAGCGTTTCGATCCGTACATTGTGCACGACCGCATTGGCCGCCGTCAGCCGGATCACTTCGCGCAAAAAAGCGCATTTTCGACTGTCGGATTCGACCAAATGGACCGCATCTTCCACCGAACCGCCGCGCAGAATGGCCAACACCAGACCGGGAAATCCGGCTCCGGAGCCCAAATCGAGCACCGGCCCCGGCGGAATAACCCGAGCCAACTGGGCTGAATCGAGCATATGGCGCCGCCACAGGTCACCGACGGTCGACGGCCCCACCAAATTAATTCGCGCCTGCCATTTGACGAGCACATCGGCGTAAGTCGAAAGACGGTTCAAATCCTCCGGTAAGGTCGGAAAAGCAGCGGCAAACGACTCTTTGCTGAAAGAGGCCCCTGGATCCATCATCGATGTTTCACGTGAAACCATCAGGCCGCTTGTCCTCGTCCGCACCGTTTGACATGGGCCAGCAACGCCGTCAGCGCCGCTGCCGTCACCCCCGGAATACGCCCTGCCGCACCTAATGTCGCCGGCTGGGCCTTGGCCAGTTTCAACCGCACCTCGGTAGACAGACTGCCGATCGCCGCATAGTCGAGATCGTCCGGCAAGGTCAATTCCTCGTCCCGACGGAAGGCGGCAATATCGGCGGCTTGCCGGTCCAGATAGCCGGCATAGCGCCCTTCGATTTCCAACTGCTCGGCCACCTGCGGCGTGATCGTCGCCAACTCCGGCCACAAGTCGACCAGCCGTGACCAGGTCATGTCGGGATAGCCCAACAGCGCGAAAGCCGACCGGCGCACACCGTCCTGATTGACGGCGACGCCCTGCGCCTTCAAAACATTGGGCGTCGCCGTCAGTTGGCTGATCATCGTCCGCGCCGCATCGAGCTCGGCGGCTTTGCGCTGAAAGACCCCTTCCCGTTCGGCCCCGACGCAGCCGACGCTCAAGCCTCGCGGCGTCAGGCGCAGATCGGCGTTGTCGGCCCGCAGCAGCAAGCGATATTCCGCCCGCGAGGTGAACATCCGATAGGGCTCGCTGGTCCCCCGCGTCACCAGATCGTCGATCAGCACGCCGATATAAGCCTCAGCCCGATCCAGCGTGAACGATTGATCCCCACCGCCGGCGTGCAACGCCGCATTGATCCCGGCGATCAGGCCTTGCGCCGCCGCCTCTTCATAGCCGGTGGTCCCGTTGATCTGGCCGGCGAAAAACAACCCGCCGACGCGACGGGTTTCCAGCCAGGGGTGCAATTCCCGCGGATCGACGAAATCATATTCGATGGCATAACCCGGCCGCAGCATGACCGCCGCTTCCAGTCCGGGGATGGTTTTCAACAGCGCCGTCTGCACATCTTCCGGCAGCGAGGTGGAAATCCCATTCGGATAGACCGTGTGATCATCGAGGCCTTCCGGCTCCAGAAAAATCTGATGACGTTCCCGCGCCGCAAAGCGCACCACCTTGTCCTCGATGCTCGGACAATAGCGCGGCCCGACACTGCCGATTTGGCCGGAATACATGGGCGCCCGATGCAGATTGGCGCGGATCAAATCGTGCGAGGCCGTCGTCGTCCCGGTAATGCCGCACGTAATTTGCGGTGTGGCGATCTTGTCGGTCAGAAAGGAAAAGGGAACCGGTGGGTCATCGCCTCTCTGCACGTCCAAGGATGCCCAATCGATGGTCCGGCCATCGAGGCGGCACGGTGTCCCCGTCTTCAAGCGACCCAGGGTAAAGCCCATCCCTTCCAGGCTATCGGACAGTCCGAGACAGGGGGCATCGCCCATGCGGCCGGCGGCGAATCGCCGCTCACCGACATGGACCAAACCGCGCAGGAAGGTCCCGGTGGTCAACACCACGGCGCCAGCGCGGACCGCCTCGCCGTCGGCCGTCACCACACCGGCGACCCTTTTGGCCTCCGGGTCCATCAAAAGACCTTCCGCCGCCGCCGCCCGGATCTCCAGATTCGCCGTCGCCGCCAGCACCTCTTGCATCACTTGCCGGTAGAGCTTGCGGTCGGCCTGAGCGCGTGGGCCCTGTACCGCCGGACCCTTGCTGCGATTGAGGATGCGAAATTGAATGCCGGCCCGGTCGATCACCCGACCCATCACCCCGTCCAGCGCATCGATCTCGCGCACCAACTGACCCTTGGCCAAACCGCCGATCGCCGGATTGCAGCTCATCTCGCCGATGGTTTCCAGGCGATGCGTCACCAACAGCGTCCTGGCGCCCTGGCGGGCGGCGGCCGCGGCCGCTTCGCAACCGGCATGCCCGGCGCCCACGACGATAACGTCAAACGCGTTCATTGGGTCCTCAACTTCTTATCTGTCGTCGCCATGACGCCGCCTTCATCGGCAGAACCGGACTTGGTCCCGACATTCACCGCGAAGCGAGGCGGAGCGATAGCACAAGCCGCCGCAATGTTCCACGTGAAACAAACAATCATCGTGCGTTCGCTCTGGCGCACCCGCCTCATTTGCCGATGCAGAACTCACGGAAGATCACATCAAGCATCTCCTCGACGTCGATTCGCCCCGTGATCCGCCCCAAACAGCGCGCCGCCAGACGGACGTCTTCGGCCGCCAATTCCGAATAGGGTGCCAGCAACGCCCGCCGCAGCGCCGCCTCCGTTTCCTCGAGCGCCCGCCGATGGCGCGCCCGGCTGATCGCGGGTGCCCCCGAACCTTCCAGCATCACCCTCGCCTGCTGCTCCAAGGCCGCCAGCAGTCCGTCAAGTCCCACGCCGCTTTGCGCTGAAATCATCAAGGGCGCCTGGCCGCCAATCCGCTCGGGAATAGCCCGTCCCACACGGTCGCATTTGTTGATCACCACCAGAGTATCGTCATTCACCAACGCCAGACTGTGCGGATCGATGACCGGCAAGACCTCGGCATCGAAGACGACAAGCCGCAGATCGGCGCTGTCCGCCTTGGCCCGCGCCCGGCGTACCCCCTCCTCCTCGATCGCCTCGGCGGCCTCACGCAAGCCCGCCGTGTCCGCCAAGGTCACCGGATAACCGGCCAAATCCAAATGCACCTCGATAATATCGCGGGTGGTTCCGGCCAGCGACGAGACGATCGCGGCGTCCCGCCCGGCGATCCGATTGAGCAGACTGGATTTGCCGACATTGGGCGCCCCGAGAATGGCCACCGAGAGCCCGGCGCGCAGCCGCTCGCCCCGGCGGCCATCCGCCAGATGCCGCAGGATTTCGTCAGCCAGATCGGCCAGCGCCCGGCGCGCCTGTTCGCCCAACTCTCCGGGAAGATCCTCATCGGCGAAGTCGATCTCCGCCTCCAGATGAGCTTGAGAGCGCAGCAGACGCAAGCGCCAGTCGTCGTAAAGTTTGGTCAGACCGCCATCCCATTGCCGCAGAGCCTGGCGGCGTTGCGCCGCCGTCTCGGCGTCTACCAGATCGGCGATGGCTTCCGCTTGCGTCAGATCGAATTTTCCGGCCAGGAAGGCCCGGCGGCTGAATTCTCCCGGCTCCGCCGGGACAAGACCCAGCGCCACCAGCGCCTCGGTGATCGCCGTCGCCACCGCTCGACCGCCGTGCAAATGCAGTTCGACGACGTCTTCTCCGGTAAAGCTGTGCGGTCCCGGAAACCACAACACCAATCCGTCATCGAGCAGAGCACCCGTCTCATCGCGCAGTCGCCCGCGCGTTGCCCGCCGCGCCTCCGGCAAGGACGCTCCGGTCAACGCTTGAAGCGCTCGTCCGGCCTCCGGCCCCGACAGCCGATAGACGGAAATGCCGGCGCGGCCCGGGCCGCTGGCCAAAGCGAAGATTGTTTTATCCACTGTCGGGCTCAGGCTTCGACCTGGCGACGCGTCTCCGGCGTATCCGTCGGTTGCAGCAAAAGTCGCGTCACGCGACCCCCGCCCAGCAGATGCGTCTGAAGAATGTCTTCGACATCCTCCGTCGTTCGAAAGTGATACCAGACACCCTCCGGATAGATCACCATCGTCGGGCCCAGTTCGCACCGATCCAGGCAGCCTGCACTATTGATCCGCACATCGCCAAGACCCAACTCCTTGCTCCGCGCCTTCAGATAGTTGCGAAGCGATTCCGAGCCTTGTGCCGCGCAGGACCCTCGGGGATGACCCTCGGGACGGCGATTGGTGCAAAGAAAGACATGCAGCCGATAGAAGGCTGGCGGATCACTGAGGTGAAGCATGGGGACATTCTCTATACTGCTGATCACTTATCCGCTTTGCCGCGCGCCTGAGCCGCTTGCAAGCCGGCCCAAAACATCTTTTGCATTTGTTCCATGCCCTGAACGCCAGCCGGTAGCCACGTCCGCAGCAAAGCCTCGGGACTGACGGCGTCAAGATTGGCCGCCATACGCTCCTCGATCTTGATCAATAGGGCATCTTGCATCGGTTTGACATCGGGAAGACCCAGAAAATGACGCGCCTCATCGGGCGTGCAGTCGATATCGAAGGTGATCTTCATATTTTGATCCTCCGTCCTCCGATCGCAAGGTTGCAACCGATCATCCGGCACCCAAACTAAACTTTCACCAGACCTTCCGCAACGCCCTCGTCCGGCGAGACTGATCCCTGCTCCCGGCCCCAAAAGGAAGTCTTCATGAGCCGGAATTTTCTCGATTTAGAAACCAGTCCCTATCTCTTACAGCATCGGAACAACCCTGTTCATTGGCGTGCTTGGGGACCAGAGGCCTTGGCCGAGGCAAAAGCCGCCAACAAACCGATCCTGCTTTCCGTCGGTTATGCCGCCTGCCACTGGTGCCATGTGATGGCCCACGAGAGCTTCGAAGACGAGGCGACGGCGCAGGCGATGAACGAACTTTATATTCCGATCAAAGTCGATCGCGAGGAACGGCCGGATATCGACATCATCTATCAATCTGCCTTGGCCAGCCTCGGGCAACAAGGCGGCTGGCCGCTCACCATGTTCCTGACACCCGAGACCGAACCCTTTTGGGGTGGGACCTATTTTCCGCCAACGCCGCGGTTTGGCCGTCCCTCGTTCCGAGATGTGCTGGAAAGTGTGGCGACGATCTACGCCACCGAACCGGAAAAAATCACCAGCAATGTCGCCGCTCTGAAATCCGCGCTGGCTCATCTGGCACAACCAGAGAAAGGACCCTGGCCGGATCAAGAGATGGACCATCGTATCGTGCAAGCGCTTTACGGGGCTCTCGATCCCGTCGAGGGCGGTCTGAAGGGTGCGCCGAAATTCCCGCAAGTCTCCATTTTCCTCCTACTTTGGCGGACCGGTCTCAGCCAACCCGATCCAAAGCTCCTGTCGGCGATCACGCTAACGCTCGATAAAATGAGTCTGGGTGGGCTCTACGACCATCTGGGTGGCGGATATGCGCGATATTCCACCGATGATCATTGGCTCGCCCCCCATTTCGAAAAGATGCTCTATGACAATGCCCAATTGATCGATCTGCTGACCACCGCCTGGCAATTCGCGGCCAATCCGCTTTATGCCGCGCGCGTTGATCAGACGATCGGCTGGCTGGGCCGCGACATGCTGACCGAGACAGGCGCCTTCGCCGCTACCCTCGATGCCGACAGCGAAGGACAAGAAGGAAAATATTACGTTTGGCGGAAAGAGGAGATCGATGTCGCCCTTCCCGCATCGACGGCGCCTCTGTTCCATACGGTCTATGACGTCACGAGCCAAGGCAATTGGGAAGGCCGGACCATTCTCAATCGCAACCATCCCAAGGGACAACCGGCCGACGATATCGAAGCGCGTCTTGCCGGTGCTCGCGCCACCCTGCTTGCCCTTCGCGACAAGCGAATAGCACCGGCGCGTGACGACAAGGTCCTCGCCGATTGGAACGGCATGATGATCGCCGCCTTGGCCAAGGCTTCCCTCGCCTTCACACGTCCGGATTGGCTGACACTGGCCGAGAGCGTCTTCGAGTCGATCCGCCGT
>DATNIV010000545.1:0-5940 GCA_035604255.1 Telmatospirillum sp.
CGTCCCAAACAGAAAAACCGGGCCCACAGAAAAAGCAGCAGTCGCAGGCCCTGGCCGGGCCTGCACCGCATCACTTCGGAGGAGGCTTCCGATGGTCGCTGAAAAATCTACCTTGACAACAAAACCCCCATACGAGCCCGGGGGTGACGATTCCAAGTTTTGCCGCCCGCAGCAGTATGCTTTCCACGCGAGCATCGTCTTGGGTGTCAGGACCAGGCAAAACGGTCCAGGCCGAGGCCGCTCATGTCGATATCGGGCGGGCGGTTGGAAATCAGATCGGCCAGGGCACGCGCCGAACCGCAACTCATGGTCCAGCCCAGGGTGCCATGTCCGGTATTCAGGAATAGATTGTCGATAGGGGTGCGTCCGAGAATGGGAACCGAATCCGGGGTGACGGGACGAAGGCCGCACCACAGCTGCGCCTTGTCGAAATCGCCGGCTCCGGGGAAGAGAGTGCGCGAGTGGTCGGTCACGATGGCCGCGCGGGCCGGATCCATGCGAAGATTCCACCCGGCCAATTCCGCCGTTCCGGCGCAGCGAAGACGATCGCCCAAGCGGCTATAGACCAATTTATGCTCGTCATCGGTGATGGCGATGGAGGGGGCTTTGCTGGGGTCTGTCACGTCGAGAGTGGCGGAATATCCCTTACCGGGATAGATGGGCAGATTGAGGCCGACTTGACGGGCAATTTTCGGGCTCCAACTGCCCATGGCCAAGACGAAGGCATCGGCGCGCAGGCGTCCTTTGTCAGTGGCCACCGACACCAACCGCCCAGCCTCCATTTCCAGGCCGAGGATCGTCGTCCCATAGTGAAAGGCGACCCCCTTCTCGGCGCATAAGGTGGCCAGATTCTGGGTGAAACGGTGGGCGTCTCCTGATTCGTCGCCGGGCGTGAAGATGCCGCCGGCCAATTCGCGATGAACGGCGTCCAGCGCCGGTTCCAAGCCCAAGGATTCATCGACGGTTTTGACCTGGCGGACGAGCCCCAACTGGGTCATCAGATCGGACGCGCCGACGGCATGTTCGAAGCTCTTCGGATCGCGATAGACATGCAGGATGCCCAGGGTTTTCTGATCGTATTCGATGCCGGTTTCGGCGCGTAGACTCTGCAGGCAGGCGCGCGAATAGATGGCGACGCGCAACGTGCGATCGGTGTTGACGCGGGCGCGTGACGCCGTGCAATTGGTCAGGAAGCGCAGGCCCCAGGCCCAAAGGGCTGGATCCCATCGTTGCCAGCGGAAGGCGAGCGGCGCGTCTTCGCGGCCCATCCATTTCAACGCGGTTTTCGGCGTCGAGGGGTTGGCCCAGGGTTCGGCGTGGCAAGGCGATATCTGGCCGCCATTGGCGAAACTTGTTTCCAGTCCGGCTCCGGGTTGGCGGTCGATGACGGTCACGTCATGTCCTGCTTTGGCCAGATACCATGCGGACGTCACTCCGACGACGCCGGCGCCCAGAACGAGAACCTTCACGATCAATCCACTCCAGATATCGGTATAAGTCTTAAGGGAGGCGGTGATCTATATAGCGCGGTTCTCCGGCGCGGACCAGTGCGGCTGAAAAGTTATCACCTATAAATTATAGGGATTTACGATCGCGTGGGGTTGCCAAGCGACGGATAGGGACTAACCTTATAGTGGGACCTCTCGGAGGCTGAGCTTGAGTTGTCTGCTGTCCACCGACGAAATGTTTGCCGCCGATAAGGCCGCCATCGCCCATGGCATTTCGGGCGAGACGCTGATGGAAGCGGCTGGATGGCAGGTCGCGGTGGCCATTCGCAAACGCTTTCGGCCACGGTTGGTGCATGTGCTCTGCGGGCCGGGAAACAACGGTGGCGACGGCTTTGTCGTGGCGCGTTGGCTGGACTCCTGGGGATGGCCGGTTCGCCTGTTTCTCTTGAGCGACGTCGATCGCCTGCGCGGTGACTCGGCGCTCATGGCCGGTCGCTGGAGGGGGGCGGTGCACGGCTTGACATCCGCTTGTCTGAAGGGCGATCCCCTGGTGGTCGATGCGTTGTTCGGCGCCGGTTTGTCGCGGCCGCTCGAGGGCATGGCGCGGCGGGTGATCGAACAGATCGGCGCACGCCGCCTTGACCTCGTGGCCGTGGATGTGCCGAGCGGCATCGACGGCAATAGCGGCCAAGTGCTGGGCGCGGCCGCCCAGGCCCGACTGACCGTCACCTTCTTTCGCCCCAAGCCGGGGCATTTTCTGATACCCGGTCGCGGCTTGTGCGGCGAATTGGTTGTCGGCTCGATCGGTATTCCCGACGCGGTGCTCGCGGACATTGCGCCCAAGACCTTCATCGATCGCCCCGTCTTATGGGCCGACAGGATCAAATGGCCGCAACCGGCAGGGCATAAATATGACCGCGGCCATCTTTTGGTGGCCGGGGGGGCGCTGCTCACGGGGGCCGCGCGTTTGGCCGCCGCCGCCGCCCGGCGCGCTGGCGCCGGGCTGGTCACCGTGGCCGCGCCCAGTGGATCGGAGAGCGTCTATCGCAGTGATGAACCGGGCGTGATGGTGCAGCCGATGACGGCTTGGGCGGATTTGCTGGCCGACCGCCGGATTTCGGCTGCGGTGATTGGTCCCGGTCTCGGCGTTGGGCCGGCCTCGCGCGTTTTGGTCGCGCAAGCCTTGGCCGGCGGCCGTCCTTGTGTGCTCGATGCCGACGCCCTCAGCAGTTTCGCCGATGATCCCGGGGCGTTGTGGACCCTCGGCAAGACGCCGGTTTTGACGCCCCACGAGGGGGAGTTCAATCGACTGTTCGACCAATCGGGGGATCGTTTGACGCGCGCGCGCCGGGCGGCGGCGGCAAGCGCCGCCGTGGTCGTCTTGAAAGGCTCGGATACGGTGATCGCGGCCCCCGATGGCCGTGCGGCGATCTCCGAGGGGGCGCCGCCCAGTTTGGCCAGTGGCGGCACCGGAGACGTTTTGGCTGGCGTGATCGGCGGTTTGCTGGCCCAGGGCATGGCGCCCTTCGACGCCGCTTGTCTCGGGGTCTGGATGCATGTCCGAGCGGCCCAGATCGTTGGTCCCGGACTGATTGCAGAAGATCTCATTGGTGCGATGCCGGCCGTCTGGCGACATCTGGCCGATGAAACCGTCCCGTCTCGGCCGGAGAGAACGGGCGGGAAGACGAACCTCCATCTCCGGCGAAGGAGAGCAGTATGGACGACGGAAAGCTAGCGGGTCTTGTGACGCAAGCCGCGAGTTATGGCCTGTTCGATCGATTGAAGACATTGCGCGGGCTATGGCGCGACATCGCGCAATCCCTGGGTGGCTCGTCGAAGATCGATCCGGAGTTGCCGGCCGATGACGCGGCGCTTTTGCGAAAACAGGTGCAGGAGTGTTTGGAAGGCCGGGGCGGCGAGGTTTCGGCGCGGGCGCGTGCCGCCAATCTGGGGCGATCCTATTTGGAACTGAGCGGGGTCGGACGGAAGAATTTTCTGAAGATCCTGGGGGAAGAGTTCGGCGCCGAGCAAACACGGATTGACAGCGCCATGGCCGCTGTCGCGGCGGCCTCGACGCCGGCCGACCGGTGGGCGGCCGAACGATTCTTACGCGAAGCTCTGGAAAGCCCGCGCCAACGTCTTTTGACCCAATTCAACGCTTTGCCGGAAGGCGTCAAGTTTCTGGTCGATATGCGAGCCGAATTGTTGCCGCTGACCAAAAATGATCCGGCCATGCAGGCGCTTGCGGCCGATTTGAAGGAGTTGCTGGCCGGTTGGTTCGATGTCGGTTTCTTGGAATTGCAACGGATCACTTGGCGTTCCCCGGCTTTGATCTTGGAAAAGATCATGGCCTATGAGGCGGTACATACCATTCAAGGATGGTCGGATCTCAAGAACCGCCTCGATTCCGATCGGCGTCTCTACGCTTTCTTCCATCCCCGCATGCCCGATGAGCCGCTGATCTTTGTCGAGGTGGCCTTGGTTCGCGGTATTGCCGGGAATGTCCATGACCTGTTGGACGAGCATGCGCCGCTTGAAGACCCCAAAAAGGCCGATACCGCTATTTTCTATTCCATCAACAATGCGCAAAAAGGGCTGGTCGGCATCAGCTTCGGCAATTTCTTGATCAAGCAAGTGGTCAACAGCCTGTTGCAAGAGTTTCCGAATCTGAAGACATTTTCCACCTTGTCGCCCATTCCCGGATTCCGCGGCTGGCTGAACAAGCGCCTGGCCGAGGATGACGAGGCTTTGCTCAACCAGGCCGATTTGCGCGCCCTGGCGGCCTTGCCTCCAAAAGCGGACGGTCCGATGGGATTGGCGAAAGCGTTGGAAGGCAACTGGTTCGACGACGCAGCGACGGCGCAGGCGTTACGGCCAACTCTGACACGGCTTTGCGCGCGTTACCTGGCGGAAAAACGGTCCGGCGGCAATCGGGCTCTCGATCCGGTGGCGCACTTTCATCTTTCCAACGGCGCGCGTATCGAACGGTTGAATTGGCTTGCCGATACGTCCGAACGGGGGATCGCGCAATCGGCCGGCATGATGATCAACTATCTCTACAAGCTTCCGGAAATCGAAGCGAACCACGAGGCATACCGAGGGCAAGGGCGGATCGTGACGTCGCCGGCGATTCGCGCCTTGAGTAAGGAGTAATCCCGAGGTCGCCTTTTTTATATCACCCCCGGGCCAGTCCCGGGGGCTTGAGACACAAAGGTTAAGACGCGCGGACGATTTCGAGGAAACCGGCGACCTGCATGGAAAGCCGCTCCGACTGCTTGGCCAGTTCGCTCGATGCGGTCAGCACTTCGTTCGCGGCATGTCCGGTTTCGCTTGTGGCCTCGGTGACGCCGCCGATATTGGCGGTCACCTGATCTGTGCCGGAAGCCGCCTGCTGAATGTTGCGCGCGATTTCCCTGGTGGCGGCACCCTGCTGTTCGACGGCTGCGGCGATAGCCGTCGCGATGCTATTCATTTTGCCGATCGTGTCGCCGATGCCGGCGATCGCATCGACCGCCTCGCGGGTTGCGCTTTGTACCGCCTGGATCTGGGCGGTGATGTCTCCGGTCGCTTTGGCGGTTTGGTTGGCCAGATGCTTGACCTCTCCCGCGACCACGGCAAATCCCTTACCGGCATCTCCCGCCCGGGCGGCTTCGATGGTGGCGTTGAGCGCCAGGAGATTGGTCTGGCTGGCGATATTGTTGATCAGCTTGACCACATCTCCGATGCGTTGGGCGGCCTCGGTCAGGCCGTGCATTTTTTTATTGGTGCGATCCGCCTCATCGACGGCGGCAATGGCGATTTGGTTCGATTGAGTGACCTGACGGTCGATCTCATGGATCGATGAGGAAAGCTCCTCGGTCGCGGCGGCGACGGCCTGTACGTTTTCCGAAGCTTCTTTGGCCGCCGTGGCGACCGCCAAGGCTTGTTGGCTGGTCTGCTGCGCCGTCGTAACCATCGAATGCGCGGTGGTCTCCAATTCATTGGTGGCTGCGGCGACGATTTCGACAACCGACGAGACGTCTCGTTCGAAATGCGCGGCTTGACCGTCCAGTTTTTCCTGGAGCGTGTCGAGATAAATGGATATGGCAAGTTCCATGTCCAGGAACGCGGCTTTGTTGATGGCGACGAGGATCGTGGCGAGGTGGTCCGGTGTTTTTTTGTATTGGGCGCAAGCGGCGGCCACCATCTTGTTCACGCTAAAACAATAGGCCGCGATATACCAGCGCGGTTCAAGGCCGATTCTGGCATGGGCTTGGCCTATTTTTTTTGCCTGGGAAAAATAGGCTTCGTCAAATTTTCCCGAGAAGACATTGTCGAGCCAATGTTGCTTTTGCAAGCTTCGCGCTCGGTCCATGGAATTTCCAATGAAGATTTTGGCGGCTTGCGAAGTGTGTTGCACATGTCGATAGAAGTCATCGAGTATGCTATCGATCTCTTTGGCAAGAGTTGGGCGAAACTCACGGAGAGCAGCGCGGACAACATCATCAATGAG